>DATJZV010000050.1:0-4038 GCA_035498715.1 Nitrospirota bacterium | reverse complement strand
CTTCATGGTGATGTACGTAGCGCGGTCCATAACCGTATAGGCCTGCTTCTCGTTGGTGAAGACTAGGGTCGGACCATTTCCTTTTTCGCCTTCGGAAAAGACCTGCTACCACGCACCCTGCGGTTCTATGCCGGCCTTCTTCCAGACCTCCAGTTCTTTTACATGTGTGCCAGACTTGTCGCCGCGTGTCACGAATAATGCCTTCGTCTGGGCGACCGCCTTGAGGGCCGCTGCGGCATCCTTCATGCCCCTGATCCTCGCAGGATCGGATTCCGGGCCGAGGATGACGAAATCGTTATACATGAGGTCATAGCGATTCGTTCCAAAACCATCGGCCACGAACTTTTCTTCAAGTACCTTTGCGTGCACCAGAACTAGATCGTACTTGCCGGTCTCGGCCATTTTGAGCGCCTGGCCGGTCCCGGCGCCGGTGTGTTCGACGGCAATCCCGGTCTTCTTTGTGAACGCCGCTTCCAGCGCCGCGATGATGCCTGCGTCAATAGGACCGATCGTGCTGGCAAGCATGATCTTTTGCGATAATGTTTGCTTTGAAGATTCATCAGTCGCCGCTTGCACGCTAAGCGGAATTAGAGAAAATAATGCCACCACTATTCTGAAGGCAGATGTAAGTTGCATCGGACCTCCTTTTCCAGTAGGAATAGAGACTGCCGTGCCGGTATTGGAACAAGCATGTAGTAACAATTAAAATCGCAGCTTCTTCTGTTCACGCTCTAAGAACTTCTTGAAATCCTCATGGAAATGACGAAAGAGCCGGATAGCCTTATCGCCCTCCTCCGTGACTCTCGCACCACCACCACCTTTGCCACCGGCAATCACTTCAATAAACGGTTTTTTTGATTGCCGGTTCATAGAATCAACGAGGTCCCAAGCATGACGATAGGCCATTTTCATGGATTTAGCAGCTTGCGTTATTGAGCCGTGCTCCTGGATTTGCTCAAGCAGATTGACTCGCCCCCAACCAATGAACGTTCCTTCAGGACCATCAATCCAGATTCGACCGCGTACTCCTGGCCTGGCTGCGCTGCGTGCATGCTTATGGTTGCTTACCTTCTTCGGCATGATCGCAATATATCAGAGGGAATAACGGTAGGCAAGTAAAAAAGGATAGTACGTTTGCCGCGACATTATGTTCATGATATAATAACAATATCCACTGCATGTTGTTATTGTAAGGAGGTACGATACATTGATTGCTGGAATGCTCGCGTTCAGCGTTATCATAATTTTGATCAGCGCTATTATAAGCAAGCGACGCGATAAAATGGACAGGGCGGAAATCGCAACCTATATCGTGATCATCGCCTGGGGGTCGCTTTTATGGGGCTTGTTTCTGGCAAAATACGCGAGATAGCGCTTGCTACGAAGCGATAGGAAACTGCGTTTGCGACTGATCTACGATACTCAGCAAGCATTCCAAGTGTTGACATCACACAGATCCATACTCGAGAAAGGAGAACGCCATGAAATTAAGCACAAGAAATCAGATCAAAGGCAAGGTTATTGAGGTAAAGAAAGGCGCTGTCGCGGCAAAAGTGAGGATTGACATTGGCGGCGGGAATACGATTACATCCACGATCACGGTTGATGCTGTAAATGACCTCAAGTTGAAGAAGGGAGACAAGGTTGTCGCCCTGATAAAGGCCAGTAGTGTTATGATCGGTAAATAGCAGGCTGCCCAAAGGAGATTGGTCGGAACACATACGAGGTAGATGCTGAGCGGGATGTTGAACGATTTGAAGAAAACCGTCGAAACAACCGAGAATGACAGGGCAATTTATAACGCTAAGATACGGTGACGCCTCGTATAAGCCCATTTACTGTACAGGCGTAAAGTGCGAAGACGCCCGGTTCTAATGCATGGCGTTAGGTCACGTTAGCGGCTTTGCGCGAAACACACCTGAGCAAAAGACGATTCATTATTTATCTTCTTTTTATCTGTGCCTCAGTGATAAAAGGATCTCCTTAATGGAAAAGATCAAACTCGGCATAAGCTCCTGCCTCCTCGGTGAAAAGGTCCGTTACGACGGTGGACACAAGCTCGACCATTTCCTGACCGACACCCTCGGCAAATACGTGGAGTGGGTACCTGTCTGTCCCGAAGTCGAGAGCGGCTTGCCTGTGCCGCGGGAGGCCATGCACCTTGTGGGCGACCCTGAGGAGCCGCGCCTGATAACGGTCAGGACCGGCACGGACCACACGGGCAGGATGAAAAAGTGGGCGAACAGAAAAGTCGCTGCGTTGGAACGCGAAGAGCTCTGTGGGTTCGTTTTCAAAAGCCGGTCACCCAGCTCGGGCATGCGCGGCGTCAAAATCTATTCAGAAACAGGCATGCCGCACGCTACCGGCTCGGGGATCTTCGCCCATGCGTTCATGGAGCAGTTCCCGCTCCTTCCGGTAGAAGATGAAGGCAGGCTCCACGACCCGACGCTCCGGGAGAATTTCATCGAGCGAATATTCGTGTTCAAACAGTGGCAGGAATTCAAAAAGGGGGGAGGCTCCGCGGGAGAGCTTGTCTCTTTCCATACGGACCATAAGCTCCTCATTATGTCCCACAGCCAGAAGCATTACGGGATGCTCGGAAAGATCGTTGCAAGAGCGAAGAAGGCCAAGCGCGATGAACTCCACCGGCAGTACTTCACGACGATTATGGATGGATTGAGATTTCTGACCACCGTCAAGAAGAACACTAACGTACTCCAACACATGTCTGGCTACTTCAAGGAGTTGCTCTCCGGGGATGAGAAGCAGGAACTGCAGGAAGTAATTGAACACTACCGTCAGGAACTAGTTCCCCTCATAGTCCCCCTTACCCTCATCAAACACTATGTAAGGAAATACGACGTCAAGTATCTAAAACGGCAGCACTACCTGAATCCCCATCCTTTGGAGCTGATGCTCAGGAATCACGTTTAGAAAGCTCGGCGTGCCGATTTCGGACTGCGAAGTTAGGAGCCTGGAACTACTCATGCAACATTCTTGACCATGCTCAAGGTGAATCCCCTGGCAATCGGCTGCTTCTAGAATGCAAGCTGGTTCACTCCGTTCGCCTAAGCAAGCGCTTAGCGGGTCTATAAAAAACAGGACTCCGATTAGTTTGTCGTTACAGATTCCAGAGAGATACGACCTGGAAGTGGCTTACGTGAAAGCAGCGTGAAATCCGGACCACGATCAACGCCGTGCTCTGTGAGTTCACGAAATCCTTCAGGGTCGGATGTTTACTGATGAAAACATTGCTAATCTAGTTGCTTAAGTAGGAGCATCGCCAGCTAACCACCGGTTCAGCGTACCATTCGCGTCCAAAAATAAGGTATGAACGGAATGAAAAAGAAACGAACAGCATGCTTGCCATCAGTCAAAATCTGGAAACCGACGAAAGACCAGCTCCTTGCTGCGTACGGAAAGCGCCTTCCTGATATGATAGTGCCGCGGCTGAAGGTCCTGTTCGTAGGGATCAACCCCGGTCTCTATTCCGGCGCTGTAGGCCACCACTTCGCGCGGCCGGGAAACCGTTTCTGGCCGGTCCTGCACAAGGCGGGGTTTACTGAGCGTCAGTTCTCGCCGTTCGAGGAACGGAAACTGCTGAAGCACGGATATGGCATCACGAACATCGTAAACCAAGCTACGGCTGCTGCGTCAGAACTGAGTCGCGTGGAGCTGGAAAAAGGCTGCCGTCGCCTTAAGGCAAAGGTCCGTCGCTACCGGCCCTGCGTGGTCGCGGTACTCGGCCTCCAGGCCTTCCGCATTGCCTTTGGACAGCCGAAGGCCCGTTTCGGTCGTCGTGAGGAGCGCATCGGCCAGTCGCGGCTCTGGGTCCTGCCGAACCCCAGCGGCCTGAACGCGAGCTACCAACTCCCCGCCCTCAGCAGGTTGTTCCGAAAGGTCCGCAAGTCGGCAACGTGCGGGAAGAAAACAGGATAACAAGGCGATGTGTTTTTCTTAAATTCCTGTTTATATCCATCACTCAAACATGATCCACTCTTAGATTAAATCATGAAAGAGAAGTAATGTCTGCATATG
>DATJZV010000049.1:0-15839 GCA_035498715.1 Nitrospirota bacterium | reverse complement strand
TCCCACATCAATTGACTGGTTCTGAATTCGCGGCCCACCCGTCTCATCGTTCATCAGGTTAGAATGGTAGAGCACGGAGAACTCATCGGAAATGAACGGATCATCGACGGCAAAGGTGGTGGGGAAAAACCGCTGCCCCGCGACCCCATGGGCCCAGGATGACGGGGGTATCGCCAGCACAAAAGCCAGAGCCGCGCCGAATGCTGCCACGGTCATTCTGCAGGGACGGTGTTGAAAGATTAGCATATGTCTCCCTCTGTGCCCCTTACTAAAAGTTCCCTCCAGGAACGTCTTTTGGGACAGGTCATTTCCCATAATTTTATCAGCGAATCAGAACGGGGTCAAGCAACAGGGGGGATTTTTGTGGCCCATACGAGGTCGTTTAATTGAGCCGACCATAAGCGTCACTCTCGAAACATCATCTTATGAGCCCTTCCTTATTCTCCTGTCATGAGATCACATTAAAGAGAAATGCCCGGTTTCTTAATGCCGTATCACAGCTGTTATATCTCAGACCCCGGGCTTATCTTTCAGAGAGCCTTATCATCTCACCATCAACGATTCCTCTCCTTGACATCCTGACCTCGTGCGTTATCATTAATAATTAGGAATTGTTCCTCCCCAGAGGACAAGACAGATTTCCTGACATCGAATGGAGGAAAAACATGAAAGCCATCAGGATTTCAAACTATGGTGACGCTGATATGCTGAAGCTGACGGACGCAGAGCCGAAGCCGACGCTCTCGACGGGACAGGTTCTCGTAAAAATTCACGCGGCAGGGGTGAACTTCGTGGATATCTACCAGCGAAGAGGAATCTACCCGGTAAAACTTCCCTTCATTCCCGGGCTGGAGGCATCTGGCGTTGTGGAGGCAGTTGGTGAAAAGGTCACCGAATTTTGCCAGGGAGATCGGGTTTCCTATACAGGTCACATAGGGAGCTACAGCGAGTACACGGCAATTGACGCCGGAAGGCTGATCATCCTGCCGAAAGATCTATCATTTGAACAGGGGGCGGCGTTCCCTTTGCAGGGAATGACGGCACACTACCTTATTCATGATTTCCATGAACCGAAGCCAGGGGAAACGGTCCTGGTTCACGCAGCGGCAGGGGGAGTTGGGCTCCAGCTGGTGCAGTGGGCGAAGCATCTCGGTGCCAAGGTCATCGGCACGGTTTCCACCGAGGAAAAGGCGCACGCGGCGAAAGAGGCAGGTGCCGATTATGTCATCCAGTACACAAAGCAGGATTTTGTGAGCGAAACAAAACGACTGACCGACGGACACGGCGCAGATCTCATCCTTGACGGCGTGTCGAAAACCACGTTCCCGGGCGATCTCGAGGCAGCTGCAATCCGTGGCCATGTGGTTATCTTTGGTTCTGCGAGTGGTCCCGCTGACCCCTTTGTGCCTAATTCCCTTATGGCGAAGTCGATTTCTGTTTCCGGAGGAAGCCTGGTAAACTTTACGTCCACGCGCGAAGATCTGCTCCGACGGTCAAAGGCTGTCTTGAACGCTATCAAAGAGGGCTGGTTAAAATTGCGTATCAGTTATGTTTTGTCGCTGTCTGAAGCGGAGAAAGCACATCGCCTGCTAGAAGGCCGGCAGTCCATGGGCAAGATCGTTCTGAAGGTAGTGGACTGAACAAAGAGCTGAAAATGGATAGGACGTTTGCAGCGCGGGTACGAGAAGCGCGAAGTGATCAGAAGCTTGGATCAAATATCAATGCAGTTCTTGGGAGCTTCGAGTGGCCGACACCGATTCCAATGCCCTGCGACTTTGGTGTACAATGCCTTGCACGGAAGGTCATCGTTATACCGCAAAAAAAGAACGTTCACACAGATCAGGACACCTTGAACGTTGCTAATCTAGAAGATTGTCGTGACTGGCTCGACAAGAACCATAATGAGAAAAAAGATCTGACTCATCCTCAACACTACCTATCAACTCCGGTAGTTAGTATAGAGGGCTTCGTGGTCGCGACGAACTCCAGGGGTAGCCAAAAGGATATTCCATTACACTGCAGAGGCAGGGCACGATTACGGACTGGCCTGTCGTATTATAATTTAATAAAAAGGATATGCGTGTATGCCGAGCATTTCTATCACGGAATTTGACCGCACACTAATAACGCCTGGCGGAGCTGTTGTCACCTATCGGATAGGCCGCAGTGAAACACCGCGCCGGCTCCTTGTGCTGATCCATGGACTGGCAAGCAATATGACGCGCTGGTCTGAGTTCGTTGAGCGGACTACCCTGAAAGACTCGTGGGATATCCTGCGATTAGATTTGCGGGGACAGGGGCGGTCCATCTGGCGCGGCCGTATCGGAATGGAGGAATGGTGTGCGGACCTGTCAGACATCCTCCGGAAAGAGGGATACTCGCATGCTGTTGTGGCGGGTCATTGCCTGGGGGCGCACATCGCCGTCTGGTTTGCAGCACGCTACCCGGAAAGGGCGGCAAGTCTCATCCTCATCGAACCCCTGCTGCACAGGGCTCTTACCGGGCAACAGCGGAAATATCAATCGCTTGCGCCGCTCTTTCCACCCCTCGTCGGGATCATCCGAATTCTGAACCGTCTTGGTCTCTACCGCAGGCGCTTCCCGCTGCTCGATCTTAGAGACCTGGACCAGAAGACCAGGGCCGCCATGTCGGTATCCGGCACAACAGCACCCCTGCTCCGCCGCTATGCCTCCCCCTGGTATGATCTGCGGTATATGCCGAGCGCCAATTACCTGCAGGGGCTGCTGGAGCTGAACCGGCGGCTTTCCTTCCTTGCGGAGATCAAGGCCCCGGCGCTGGCGCTGCTTTCGACGGGAAAGAAGTTTGCCGATCCCGAAATCACCCGGAGGCTGCTCTCAGAACTGCCCAGCTGCCGCATCAAGCTCCTGGATTCACAACACTGGATACCTACGGAACGACCCGACGAGATGAGACACGCCATTGAGCAATGGTGTCGTGGACTCGAGCCTGCACCGTAAACTCCGTTAGAAAACGAATTCTAGTTAGATTATAATTGGTTTCTTTATACTGCCATCCGCGAGGAATGATGCTCATCCCGTTAGACATGATCCGCCATGCGCTATCCCTGTGAAAACAGAGTATGCAGGAGAGCTGATTCTCCGTTGCATGGCCAGCGGATGACATTCCTCTCTCTAGCGGGCTAAAAAAGTCAATCGATATAAAGGTTTCTATTTGGCCTGCTTGCTGTATTGAATGCTGACTTCGTAGGCGATGCTGGCATGGCCGAGGCGGAGAGTCTCGCTCTTTCCGTTACAAACGATCTTCCCCTTTGTTGACTTCTTGCGGTTCTTAACCATGCTGGTAACCACGGGGGTCAGGTCAAAACCGCCATTATTACATTCTTCCCGCATGCAGTCCATGCGAAAACAGGCATAATCGGTGGGAAAGAAATTGACTATACGCTTCATCAGGATGGGGTCTGCCGTTCTCTGGTAATAGGTCATGTTCAACACGATGCATGTAACTCCGGGCAAACGTTCTGAAACAAGCCCGGCGGAGAGCATAATGTTTTTTTTCAGTTCCATTTTTTCGAGATAATTTTGTTTGTGCGTCATTTTTCCCTTTTCAGGACGAACATGTCCTTAATAAAAATGCCACAAAGATATAAGTCTTTGCGGCCTCGCCGGTTTCAAATCTTACATTAATGTTTAATATAATCGCACTTATTGTGTCCAAAGTCAACAGGTGATTTGTTCTCCCTTGAGGCAGGTTGACCCTTTGGAAAGATCTGGCTTCGCGTCAGAACATGCGTAAGAGCATATATACATGAAAAATCAGCAATAAAATTGGTGAGATAAAACTCATTATATCGAACTGGATAAATGCGCTGCAACTTTTTTAATCGCAGTCCATGCTTCTTTAGTTTTATGTTTTTTCCTGGAGTCCGTCAATCTTGCCATTTTACCTGCTACGAGCTATCTTTATTACGTACCATGAGCGTGCAATTACAAGCGAAGAAATTCACCACGTTCGGGAGAATTGCCAACTTCTGTCGTTACCGTACGTTATGCAGAGGGGAGGGTGGCAGAAAGCTGCCCTTCCAGAGCTGTCAGAAAACTTCGTACTCTGATTGATTAATTTCGTAGATTTTATCGCTAATGAGCATCTTTCCTTAGAACAACGTAAGCTGAATATTCATGTAGATCCGGTTATCTATTCAGAGCAGGAGGGCAGCATGAAGAAAGATGATGAGAAAAAAGACCAGGACGGACAGCACGGCAGTTCCTCTCACGGGATGACACGACGCGGATTCCTGACAACGATGGGAACCGGTGCCGTGACCATCGCCGTGTCAAGCAAACTCTCTGCCCAGTCCGCGGCGGAAGCGGAGATGACCGAGCGCGGCGAGATGACCAAAGTCATACTCCTCATCAATGACCGCAAATATCGACTCCTCGTTGAGCCTCGCTGGACCCTACTTTATGTGCTGCGCGAAAGATTGGGCCTGACGGGCACCAAGGTCGGCTGCGACCGGGGTGAGTGCGGTTCCTGTACCGTGCTTATCGATGGCGTTCCTCGTTATGCCTGCATGACCCTGGCAATCGAGGCGGAAGGCGCTAAGATTACGACGATCGAGGGACTCATGAAGGGAGAGGAGCTCGGACCGGTGCAGCAGGCATTCGTCGAGCATGACGCTTTCCAGTGCGGCTACTGTGCGCCGGGCCAGATCATGGCGGTCGAGGGGCTGCTGCGGACAAAGTCGAACCCATCGCTCGATGAGATCCGAAGAGGCGTGAGCGGCAACCTCTGCCGCTGCGGTGCATACAAACACATTTTCAACGCCGCAAAGCGTGCCTCGGAGCTGAAAAAACCGTCATGACCTTCACTTCAGAGAACGCTGAGGAGAGCCTTTATTGTAAGAAGCATATGAGCATGTTGTGGTTACGGCAGCGGGGAAAGGAAACATGCAGAACGAAATCATGCTTCACGTAAAGCTTGCCGAGCACGCGAAGGATAAAGCACAGACTTCATGATTCAAGATCAACGAAACGTTTTGCTATACGCCTCTGTGCGAGAGGTCGGCCTTTCTTTCTATTCTGCATGATGATTGTTCCGATGATACCGTGAGGTGGACCATGAAAAAGGACCCAAAAGAACTCTACTTCGCTCAGAACATACCCATTCCTGAAACTCCGGTGCCCGCCGGAGGCGTAAAGCCCTGGCAACAGACGAAGGTCATCGGCAAACCACTGCCCCGCGTCGATGCCTATGAGCGGGTGAGCGGCAAGGCAGTCTATCCCTCGGACGTGGTCTTGGCTGACATGCTTTACTGCGCCATCCTCCGCTGTCCACACTCACATGCCCTTGTCAAGGATGTGGACGTGAAAGAGGCCGAAAAGATGAACGGCGTTCGCGCCATTCTCACCGGCGCAAACAAAGAGGCCGATGTCCTATGGCCCTGGTCAACGGACATGAAAACGAAGCTCTTCGATCCCCACTGCCGCTTCGAGGGTGAGGTTATCGCTGCAGTTGCTGCGGAGACCTTGTATCAGGCATGGGACGCTGTCAAGTCCATCAAGGTCAAGTACGACGTGCTCCCTTTTGTTTCTGATGAGCGCAAGGCGCTTGAACGCGATGCTGCGCAGGTGCATGAGAACGGGAATAAGGTCAAGACGGATAAATACGAGCGCGGCGACATGACAAAAGGGTTTGCCGAGGCCGATGCGGTGCTCGAACATACGTACCGGAACGAGTGCGAGATCCAGACGCCACAGGAACTGCACGGCTGTGTGGCAAAATGGGACGGCGACAGCGTCACGATCTGGGAATCCACCCAGGGGGTGTTCGCGGTCCAGGCGCGGGTCGCGGAAGTGCTGCGTCTGCCGCTTGCGAAGGTCCGCGTGATCGGGCATTACATGGGAGGCGGATTTGGCAGCAAGTTGCAGGCTGACAAATCCACCATCATAGCCGCGCTGCTCGCCAGGAAGACCGCGCGCCCGGTCAAGATGATCCTCTCGCGTGAAGAGACTTTTCTTGCCGCCGGGAACCGTCCTCCCAGCACTATGAAACTGAAAGCGGGGGTGAAGAAAGACGGCACGCTTACGGCACTCGAATTCACGGGCATCGGGGCGAGCGGCGCCTATCCTGCGGGCGGTACGGCTCTTATGGATTGGCTGGTGCGCGATCTCTACCTCTGTCCGAATGTTCGAACCGAGACCACGGACGTGTACATAAACGCGGGACCTGCGCGTCCGTTCCGCGCTCCCGGCCACCCGCAGGGCGCATGGGCGCTCGAGCAGATGCTTGACAGCTTGGCCGGGGCCATCAAGATGGACCCTGTTGATCTGCGGCTGAAGAATATCCCGACCTACAGCCAGGCGAGGCCCGGTAATCCTCCCTACACCACAACAGGGCTCCGGGAGTGCCTGGAGAAGGGGGCCGAGGCATTCGGATGGAAAGAGGCGCGCAAAAAGATGGCCGAGGCTCCTAAGTCCGGACATATTCAGAGAGGGGTGGGCATGGCAAGTTGCCTCTGGTTCGCTGGCGGCGGCAATCCTCCGTCCACGGTAATCGTTAAGCTCTTTTCCGATGGCAGCGCCAATCTCAATATGGGCGCGAGCGACATCGGCACCGGCACCAAGACCGTGATGGCCATGGTTGTGGCCGAGGAATTGGGAGTAAAACCTGAGGCGCTCCAGATCGAGAATGCGGACACGGGCACGACCCAGTACGCCACGCCGAGCGGCGGCAGCAAGACCGTGCCCACGGAAGCGCCTGCAGTCCGCGCCGCGGCGATTAGCGTCAAGCAGCAGCTCTTTGAGCTGGCGGCCCAGGACCTGAAAACCAATGCAGAGGACCTCGAGCTAGCCGGCGAAGAGCTCGTGTCCGTGAAGGACCCTTCGAAGAAGATCAAGTTAACGAGCGTTACGGGCTTGAAGAAGCGCGGGGTGCTGGTGGGCGTGGGATACCGGGGGCCGAACCCCGAGGGCAAGGTCGTAAACCCGTTTGCCGCCCAGTTTTGCGAAGCAGAGGTAAATATGAAAACCGGCGAGGTCAGGATCATCCGCTTTCTGGCCGCCCATGACAGCGGCCGGGTGATGGACCGGTTGACCTTCGACAACCAGGTTTTTGGCGGCATCACCATGGGGATCGGGTTTGCCATGACCGAGGCTCGTATCCTCGACAAGAACCAGACAGGCAAAATGGTGAACAAAAGCTGGCATGAATACAAGGTGCCAACCGCTCTCGATGTTCCTGCAGACATGGTTTCCCTTCCCGTGGAGATCGTGGATGCGGAAGCGAATATTACGGGAGCCAAAGGTCTGGGTGAGCCGGTCACGATTCCCACGGCAGCGGCCCTTGCGAACGCGGTCTTCCACGCCACGGGAGTGCGCGTTACTGAAACGCCCATGAGCCCCTTGATGCTGAGCAAACTATTCGCGCAGAAGAAATAATGATACAGCACTCCGGGACCGCGAAGGCCAAAGGACGCAAAGGTTTTTTATGAATTAATAACGGAACCAGTGGTTCCCTTCGTGCTCTTCGCGTCTTAGCGGTGAAAATACCGCGTCATTTTTCTGAGAAGTGGAGGGATTCCTCATGCTGACCAACTTTTCCTACATCCGTCCGAAATCGCTGAAAGAAGCCATGAAGCAGCTCTCCTCGGAAGGGGCGGGGCTTTCCGCCGGGGGGACGGACCTGCTCGGATGCCTTCGGGACCATGTCTTCGATATTAAAAAATTGGTAAGCATCAGCGGTCTCAAGGAACTGCGGGGCATCAAAAAGAGCGCCGATGGAGGCCTCCGCATCGGCGCATTGACCACGATAACAGAGGTGGCAGAGAACCCGCTCGTGAAGGAGAGTTACCCTGCCCTGGCGCAGAGCGCCCTCGAGGTGGCAAGTCCGCAGCTCCGGAACCAGGGCACGATCGGCGGCAACCTCTGCCAGAAGCCGCGGTGCTGGTACTACCGGGGCGAATTCCATTGTCTTCGAAAAGGAGGCGAAAAGTGTTTTGCCGTGGCAGGCGAAAACCAGTACCACTGCATCCTCGGGGGCGGCCCGTGCTTCATTGTTCACCCCTCGGATACGGCGCCTGCCCTTGCGGCCCTTGAAGCTTCTGTCCGCATCGTGGGGCCCAGGGGCACGAGGACAGTGACCGTAGAGAATTTCCATGTCCTGCCGAGGATTGATGTGCACAGGGAAACCGTGCTCGGCCCCGGTGAGATCGTCACGGAAATCATGCTGCCGGCTGCGCAGGGATTAAGGAGCTCCTACCGCAAGGTCCGCTCCCGCGCCTCTTGGGATTTTGCCCTTGCAGGCGTGGCCCTCGCGATTCAGTTCAACAACGACGTGGTTGCGAAAGCTCGTGTGGTACTGGGCGCTGCAGCGCCTGTACCATGGCGTTCCCGGGAAGTAGAAAATGAAATCCTCGGCCGGAGGCTTGACGCGGATACCGTGTCAAAGGCCGCAGAGGCTGCGGTCAGGCACGCGCAGCCACTTCAGTACAATGATTACAAGATCCCGCTATTTCGCGGTATGATCGAAGAGGAATTAATTGCGATCGGGAAAACATGATAAATCCCTTGATTTATGATAATCTAAGACGGATCAGTCTAACCTCAGTATCCCCTTCTATGCTCAACCTTTCTGGAGGACGATAATGAAAAAGACGTCTTTTCTCCTCATGTCATCGCTTGTGGCCAGTTCACTCCTGTACGCCACACTACCCTTTGCGGAGACGCCAACGCCGGTACAACTATTGAAGCCGCACGTGGACGGGGGGAGACCACTCATGCAGGTACTGAAGGACAGAGGCTCTTCCCGTTCATTCAGCACTGAAAAGCTGCCTCTCCAGGTGCTTTCAAATCTTCTGTGGGCGGCGTTCGGAATAAACCGGCCTGACCTGGGAAAGCGGACAGCTCCTTCAGCAATGAATTGGCAGGAGATTGATATCTATGTTGCTACTGCTGACGGTCTCTACCTCTATGATGCCAAGACGCAGCAGTTACAGCCAATTCTTTCTGAAGATATCCGGGCCATGACCGGTCTACAGCCATTCGTAAAAGAGGCGCCGGTCAACCTCATTTATGTGGCGGATTTTTCGCGCATGGGTACGGCATCGAAGGAAGACAAGGATCTGTATTCAGCGGCCGATACCGGCTTTATCAGCGAAAATGTTTATCTGTTCTGTGCTTCCGAGGGGCTGGCGACCGTTGTGCGCGGGTCCATAGACAGGTCGTTGCTTGCCAAGACGATGAAGCTTCGACCTGACCAAAAGATCATTCTCTCTCAAACAGTCGGATACCCGCAGAAGTAGAGCCAGGTCTCGTGCGCGATGGAGAGGAGCGAATTCTTGATTACCGTTGCTTCGGGCATGCTATCGGCCGCGGCAGGGCGAAGAGGAGAGGCGGACGTGGTTGGGCAGGCACAGAGAAACCCGCAGCGCGGAAAAGCAAAAGTTTCTCTCGTCAGGACATCTGAGAGGGCAACGGGAATCAAAAGGGCCATCGATCTCCTCGGGATAAACCCGGTGAAGGGAGAGGATGTGCTGCTCAAACCGAATTTCAACACCGCAGACACGTTCCCGGGCTCAACCCACATCGACACGCTGACGCATCTGATTCTCCATCTCCAGTCCAGAGGCGCGAAGAGCATTACCCTGGGGGAACGAAGCGGACCTCCTGACACAGCGGATGTCCTGAAGGAAAAGGGGATCTATGACCTGTGTAAAAAACTCGGCGTGGGTCTCATAAATTTTGAAGAACTCCCTCCTGAGGATTGGGTGCGGATAAAGTCGGAACAGAGCCACTGGATGAACGGTTTTGATGTGGCCAAGGCCGTGCTCAATTCAAAGTGCATCGTCACCACCTGCTGTCTCAAGACCCACGGCTACGGAGGAGTCTTTACCATGTCCCTGAAGCTCTCCGTGGGATTCACCCGCAAGAGGAACATGACAGAACTCCATACATCGTTTCTGAGCATGCGGAAGATGATCGCCGAGATAAACCAGGCCTACACGCCGTCACTGATACTCCTGGACGGTATTGAGGCTTTCGTGGACGGGGGGCCTGGGAAGGGTACGAGAAAGACGGCCGAGGTCATGATCGCCGGGAGCGACCGGATCGCGATTGACTCGGTGGGGCTAGCCATCTTAAAAGAGTTGGGCAGCAACAAGGCGATCATGGATAAAAGGATTTTCGAGCAGGAGCAGATAGCGCGCGCAGTTGAGCTGGGCCTGGGTGTATCTCTGCCCGAGGATATTGAGATCGTAACGGACGATATGAACGGCAGAGAGTATGCGGATCGCTTGAGGAAGATCCTGGGACAAGGCTGAAGCAGGCGTCCTGCAGCACGAGGGGCATTCAGCCCCGAGCATTAGCCTGAAGACAATTGGCCTTAAAACTATCAGCATCTTACTCCGGGGCGTTGCATTCGGATCATACCGGAGACAGAGTGCAGGGCAGTATCGAACGGAGGTCATCCATGGCAATAACCAGAAAGATCCAAAAAGTGATCAAGAGCAAACCCACACTCGAAGGCGCAGGCGTGCACTTGAAACGCGTTTTTGGATACAGCGAGGTCCCATTGTTCGATCCCTTCCTTCTGCTTGACGATTTCCGTTCGGACAATCCCGAGCACTATATCAAAGGATTCCCCTGGCACCCCCATCGCGGGATTGAGACGATCACCTATGTCCTCAAGGGCGATGTGGAGCATGGCGACAGCATGGGGAACAAGGGAGTCATTTCCTCTGGCGATACGCAGTGGATGACCGCGGGCAGCGGCATCATCCATCAGGAAATGCCCAAGGGTGACGCTGCCGGAGTCATGGAAGGGTTTCAACTCTGGGCCAATCTCCCGAAATCCCAAAAGATGATGGACCCCCGCTACCGGGATGTAAAGAGCGAACAGGTCCCTGAGGTTGTGCTGGCGAATGGTGCAAAAATTAAAATTATCTGTGGCACGGTGGATGGCAGGCAGGGTCCGGTTCGGGATATCGTTATCGACCCGGAATACCTCGATGTGACGGTTCCTGCCAGGTCCGAATTGATCCACAAGACCAAGCGGGGCCATACGGTGTTCACCTACGTCATCGGGGGGAAGGGCCTCTTCTGCAATGAGAAGGACCCCTACGCTTACGAGGTCGGGGGAGTCAACTATTTCGACATGAAAAGAGAGCCATTCGTGCGCAACGGGATGCTCGTTCTCTTTGGCGACGGCGACGAGGTGACGGTCACGACGCAAGGCGATGCCGTTCGCTTCCTGCTCATATCGGGCAAGCCGATCAAAGAGCCCGTAGCGTGGTACGGCCCGATCGTAATGAACACGGAAGAGGAGCTGCGGATCGCTTTTGAAGAGTATCAAACCGGCTCGTTTATCAAATACCGTTGAATGTCAAATTTGAAGAACAGAGCTTCACCCCATTAGAGGAAACGCGTTCAAGCTGCTCCGGTAAGAAATATTGCTGCGTAGTAGCAAAAGGAATAAAACCATTCATGCGGGACTGAGGGACCGGCAAGCCGATGGCTTTTGTCCATGGATAGACCATAAGTGCCCGCATTTTTCGATCATCAGACGATGCCTTTGGCCACCGCTTTGCTTACTTTTTCAAGCAATCCTCTCTCTACACTATGCCGACCCTCGTCCCTTCATTTCATAGAAATGGTGCCCAGTCTGCTGGATATGCAGGTCGTTAATAGTCCCCGCGCCTTCCCATCATTTCGCCTCTTCCATTACCGTGTCCAGGACCACCATGCTCTCTTCCGTCGTGAGCCTCGCTGTAGCCCATTCTGCGTTCATGTCTGTCCCAGTATTTTTCGTGCTCCCAAGTGCGCCAATTTCCCCTGACCGTTCTGTAGGGCATGCGTTCGTATCCGGGAGGAACGCGCCGGTAATAGGGCGGTAATCCGCGCACAACACGAGGGACCTTCCCGACCGCGACAGTACCCCACGGTCCGTTATATCCCGCGGATATGAACCACTGTCCCCGGTAAGGGCGATACCAGTACCCGTGATAAAAGAAAATATCCACGCCCACATCAGGCGGATAATACACATAGGTCCCGGGGATCACGATCATGGCAGGCGGTGCGGATATTGCCAGCCCGGGCAGGGGGATAGCGATATTGACATTTACCTCGGCATTGCTTTTCAGCGGGGAGAGAAGGCTGAACGCCAAAAGCATGCTACTCAAACCTATTGCAGCGAATACCTGTTTCTTCATCATGCCACCTCCACGAACTCGTTAAGAGATAGAATCTTTTTCCCACTTCTGTAATCTATGCTGCCGTATGATAGTTTGACACCTGCGAAGAAATTTTGTTGAATCAGACGACCTGACAGGGTTCCCAAAAACTTAAGGACAAATAACGTTTATTTTTTTGATATGATTTCAGGTATATACTTCTCAGTTAAGGTACTATTCCCCTGGAAGCTAGGAATGGTGAACATATAAGGCCAGTAATACCTTTTCCCGAGTTATGTGATCAGGCCAGCGAACCAAGCCATCAATTTACGCTATGATCTACATAGTAAGGAGAGCGTCATGACTGACGGGGATTTTGTTCGCATATTGACGATCAACAGCGGGTCTTCCAGCATCAAGTTCTCGCTGTACAGCATGGGTAGCATTGAAACGCAGCTGTTCTCAGGAAGTGCGAGAGGCATAGGTCTCGATTCAGGCATTTTCCACATTACGGATGCTGATGGAAGGACGGAGATCGAGAAGAAACTCAGCCTGCGGGACCATGGCGCGGCTTTGCATGAGATAATCAGCTGGTTGCACAGGAACGCGTTTGATCGCGATGTGGATGCCGTTGGCCACCGCCTGGTGCATGGGGGGAGCGCATACGCCAAACCGCATCTGATTACCGCCGGAGTGCTGACCGCGCTCGATGGGCTCGTGCCTTTCGCGCCCGACCATCTCCCGCACGAGATCGATGCCATAAAAGAATTCACCCGTTCCTATCCGGGATTGAAGCAGGTCGCCTGTTTTGACACCGCCTTTCACCGGACCATGCCTGAGCTGGCACAGTGGTATGCACTTCCCCGAGAGGTTCGGCGGCATGGTGTTTTGCGGTACGGTTTCCATGGCCTGTCCTATGAATACATCCTGAGCGAACTCCGGAAAATAGAAGGGCCTGATTCAACAGACGGCAGGGTGATCATCGCCCACCTTGGAAACGGGGCGAGCATGGCCGCTATCAGGCGCGGCAAAAGCATGGATACGACCATGGGGTTCACCCCTGCCGGGGGGCTTGTGATGAGCACGCGTTCGGGAGATCTGGACCCGGGAGTCATCGTTTATCTTCTCAAGGACAAGGGTATGGACTCAGCTGCGGTAAACCGCATGGTAAACAACCAGGCCGGGCTCCTGGGTGTATCAGGCATAAGCTCGGACATGAAGGTGCTGCTGGATGAGGAGCAAAGAAATCCGCATGCCGCTGAAGCTGTGGAGTTGTTTTGTTACCAGGCCAGGAAGTTCCTGGGCGCCCTTTCCGCTGTGTTAGGCGGTCTTGATAGGCTGATTTTTACCGGCGGTATCGGAGAAAACGCGCCGTCAATTCGTGAGCGTATCTGTAAAGAGACGGAGTTTCTGGGCATCCGTTTCGATAGAGATCTCAACCGGGAGAATGCCTCCATAATATCCCGAGCCGGAAGCCCAGCCGTTGTTCGGGTAATGAAAACCAACGAAGAACTGATGATTGCCCGTCACACGTATGATCTCATCAAGAATACATCAGATGCCACTGCCCTTAAGCAGAAGATGCAATAAGCCGTACGTCCACTGCAAATACAGGCAACCACATGACGTACACGATTCAAGATATTCATACAGGAGGTCCCTATGCCCGACGCTCTCTCCCCGAAACAGCTTAAAACCATGAACGCATACTGGCGTGCGGCAAACTACCTTTCGGTCGGACAGATCTATCTCTATGACAACCCGCTGCTCAAAGAGTCCTTGAAGTTGGAGCACATAAAACCCAGGCTGCTGGGACACTGGGGCACCACACCCGGACTCAACTTCATCTACGTGCACCTTAACCGCGTGATCAAGGCTCATGATCTCAATGTCATTTTCATCTGCGGCCCTGGTCATGGAGGTCCCGGCTTGGTCGCCAACACCTATCTGGAAGGCATGTACAGCGAATTTTATCCCCACATATCCCGGGATGCCGAGGGCATGCAGGAGCTCTTCAAGCAGTTCTCGTTCCCCGGTGGCATTCCGAGCCATGCCACCCCTGAGACGCCCGGGTCCATCAACGAAGGAGGAGAGCTCGGGGATTCGCTTTCCCATGCGTTTGGGGCTGTCTTCGACAATCCCGATCTCATTGCTGCCTGCGTGGTCGGTGACGGCGAGGCCGAGACAGGCCCCCTTGCTACAGCATGGCATTCTAACAAGTTCCTGAATCCCATCACCGACGGGGCTGTGCTTCCCATCCTGCATCTCAATGGTTTCAAAATCGCCAATCCGACCGTGCTTGCACGGATCAGTCATGAAGAACTGGAGAGCCTGTTCACCGGCTACGGTTACCAGCCCTTCTTTGTCGAGGGCTCGGATCCCGAACTTATGCACCAGAAGATGGCTGAAACTCTGAACATGGTCATTGCCGAGATAAGGTCAATCCAGAAAGAGGCGCGCAGCAGCGGGGTCGCGAAACGTCCCCTCTGGCCCATGATCATCTTTCGGACTCCCAAAGGCTGGACAGGTCCGAAGGAGGTCGACGGCAAGAAAACAGAGGGTTTTTGGCGGTCTCATCAGGTTCCCCTTACCGATATGGCAACGAAGCCGGAGCATGTGAAATTACTTGAAGCATGGATGAAGAGCTACAAACCGGAAGAACTCTTTGATGAGCACGGAAAGCTCGTTCCTGAACTGGTTGAATTGGCCCCCCCGGGGAATCGTCGCATGGGCGCCAATCCCCATGCCAACGGCGGCCTGTTGCTTAAAGAGCTGACGATGCCGGAATTCCGACATTATGCGGTTGACGTGCCTCAACCTGGTCAGGCTTCGGCCGAAGCCACCAGAATACTCGGTTCTTTCTTACGGGATGTCATGAAGCTCAACGGGGAGAACAGGAATTTCCGGGTTATGGGCCCTGATGAAACCTCTTCGAATCGGCTCGATGCCCTCTTTGAAGTAACGGACAGGGCATGGATGGCAGAGACTATCCCGGAGGATGAAAACCTTTCGCCTGAAGGCCGGGTGATGGAGATCCTGAGCGAGCATACCTGCCAGGGCTGGCTTGAAGGGTATCTGCTCACGGGGAGGCATGGGTTCTTTTCCTGCTATGAGGCCTTTATCCACATCGTCGATTCCATGTTCAATCAACACGCCAAGTGGCTTAAGGTGTCCAACAAAGAAATTCCGTGGCGGAGAGCCATCGCCTCCCTCAACTACCTCCTGACGTCCCATGTCTGGCGGCAGGACCATAACGGATTCAGCCACCAGGACCCGGGTTTTATCGATCATGTGGTAAATAAAAAAGCGGATATCGTCCGGGTTTACTTGCCGCCCGATGCCAACACACTTCTCTCCGTGGCTGACCACTGCCTGCGGAGCCGCAACAAGATCAACGTGATCGTGGCAGGCAAGCAGCCTGAACCACAATGGCTCGACATGGACGCAGCCATCAAGCACTGCACCTCGGGGATCGGCATCTGGGAGTGGGCGAGCAACGACAAAGGGACGGAGCCGGATGTGGTCATGGCATGCGCCGGGGACGTGCCGACGGTCGAAACCCTTGCCGCCGTTGAGTCGCTCCGCCGCTATGCTCCGGACCTGAAAATACGGGTGATCAATGTAGTCGACCTTATGACGCTGCAGCCCCAGGAAGAGCATCCCCACGGCCTTTCCAGCAGGGAGTTTGACACGC
>DATJZV010000048.1:0-4081 GCA_035498715.1 Nitrospirota bacterium | reverse complement strand
ATGATCGGAGCGATATAGGCCGTCATAAACCTTCGCGGGACCGGCCTCGCCCTACCCGCATCTTTTTCCTGCACCTCTTGACAATCAGCCAGATCGCGTTATAATTAGTTTAATATTAAACTATATTGTAATGAGCTTTTTGGGTCTGCCGGGACATGAAAAAGACTCGCTATAAAGGGACGAAGGATGAAGTTCGGGCGCTTAATGCCTATGTCAAGCTGATGCGTGCATCGGAATCGGTTTCGGCACGGATTCATGGGCATCTGGTCGGCGCGGGACTTACGGTGAGCCAGTTCGGCGTCATGGAAGCGCTTTATCACCTTGGTCCTCTCAGCCAGCGGGAACTGGCAAAAAAGATATTGAAGAGCAGCGGCAATATCACTATGGTCATCGATAACCTGGAAAAACGGAGCCTTGTCAAGAGGGAACGCAAAGCGGAAGACCGGAGATTTTATGCGGTCCAGTTGACTATCGAAGGGCGCCGTCTGATCGGGAGCATATTCCCGCGCCACGCTGCGAAAATCGTTGAGGAGATGAATGCCCTCACTAAAAGCGAGCAGGAAGAACTATCCCGGATATGCCGCAAAGTGGGACTGAACGAGAATACATGATGCGCCGGCCGCGAAATGCTTTTAACCATGGGTTTCATATTCGAAAGGAGAAAGGACATGCTTAAAAAATTGTTTCAGACAGAGAATGATACCGCTACCATGATCCTCAGGGTCGTACTCGGGGTTGTGTTCTTTCCTCACGGCATGCAGAAACTGACCACCATGTTTGGGGGTTATGGGTTTACGGGTACTTTGGGCTGGTTTACCGGCAACCTCCATGTGCCCGCGCTCTTTGCCTTCCTGGCGATCATGGCGGAAGGCTTGGGTTGGATGGGTCTCATCTTGGGACTTCTGACCAGGGTGGCGGCCTTCGGGATCACTGTCAATATGGTAGTCGCCGTGTACATGCTGCATTGGCAGAACGGGTTCTTCATGAACTGGTTCGGCACAATGACGAGTGCAGGCAAGCCGGCAGGCGAGGGGTTTGAATACCATCTACTCGTGATTGCAATCGGTATTGCGCTCGTGATCAGGGGGGGCGGCAAGTGGTCGATTGACAGGGTTATCGCGGAAAAGCAGAAATAGCGCACTAAACAGGCGGGAGCCAAAGATGAGGGGTTGCCAAACGGGAACCCCCTTTTAATGAAAATCCCTGATTACAGGGAGAAGGAACGGAACACGAATCGCGCGAATGAACGATTACGCGAATCAGGGCCTTTCTTAGGAAGCATTCGTGCCCTGCGTGACATCCATGATTACGCTTTTATCCGCGGTCAAAGTTTTATTGCTCTGTCCTCTCTCTGCTTTTCGGCCTCTTATTCGCCTCAAGGATCTTCTTTCGCAGGCGGATGGTCTGGGGCGTCACTTCCACAAGCTCATCTTCCTTGATGAATTCGAGCGCCTGTTCGAGCGACAGCAGTCTCGGCGGCACAAGCCGCAGTGCCTCATCGGCACCCGATGCGCGCATGTTCGTAAGCTTCTTTTCCTTCACCACGTTCACATCGATGTCGGCCTCACGTGAGTTTTCACCCACAATCATGCCTTCGTATACTGCCGTGCTTTCCTTGATGAAAAGCTCGCCGCGCGGCTGGATGTGATAGAGGGCGTACGTGGTCGTTTTGCCAGGCCGGTCGGCCACGAGTGCGCCGGTAGCGCGCTTGGCGATCGGACCCTGCCAGGGCTCGTACCCGTCGAAGAGGTGGTTCAGGAGGCCAGTGCCGCGCGTATCGGTGAGGAATTCCGATCGGAAACCGATGAGCCCTCGTGCCGGTATGCGGAATTCAAGCCTCACGCGGCCGTGGCCGTTGTTCGACATCTTGGTCATACGGCCCTTGCGGGTCCCGAGCTTCTGGGTAACGACTCCGATGAATTCTTCGGGGCAGTCAATGACGAGGTTCTCCATGGGCTCGTAAGTCTTCCCATCCCGCTGTTTTGTAATGGTCTCGGGCTGCGAGACGGAAAGCTCATAACCCTCGCGCCGCATCATCTCGATGAGGATCGCGAGCTGGAGCTCGCCGCGGCCTAGGACCTTGAAACTGTCGGTGGCTTCCTGCGGCTCAACCTTGATCGCGACGTTGTACAGGAGCTCCTTTTCGAGCCGCTCCTTGAGATGGCGGGAAGTTACGAACTTGCCCTCTTTACCGGCGAAAGGTGAATTGTTGATCGAGAACAACATTGAGATCGTCGGTTCATCCACGGCGATGCGCGGCAAAGGTTTCGGATTCTCGGGATCGGTGATCGTATCGCCGATATTCACGCCCTCGATGCCCGCAAGGGCAACGATATCGCCGACGGTGGCCTTTTCCGTATCCACGCGTTTCAGGCCCTGGAACTCATAGAGCGAAGTGACCTTGGTCTTTACCATCTGGCCGCCCTGCTGTACCACGCCGATAGGCTCGGCGATCTTAACGGTACCGGAAAAGATCCTCCCGATGGCCAGGCGACCGACATAATCATTGTAGTCGATATTCATGACCAGAAGCTGGAGCGGGGCGGTTTCATTACCTTCTGCCGCCGGGATCGTGTTCACGATCAGATCAAAAAGCGGCTGCAGGTCCTTGCCTTCGTCTTCCATCTTCAGTTTGGCGAGGCCGTCACGGGCGTTTGTGTAAACGATGGGAAAGTCGAGCTGAGCATCGGATGCATCGAGGTCGATGAACAGGTCGTACACTTCGTTGACAACTTCATTGATGCGCGCGTCAGGCCGGTCGATCTTATTGATCACGAGGATCGGCGGCAATCCGAGCTCGAGCGCTTTCTTGAGGACGAACCGGGTCTGCGGGAGCGGGCCTTCCGAAGCGTCTACGAGCAGGAGCACGCCGTCCACCATCTTGAGGGTGCGTTCTACTTCGCCGCCGAAGTCGGCGTGGCCAGGCGTGTCAACGATATTTATTTTTATACCGTTGTACTGCACAGCAGTGTTCTTGGCCATGATCGTTATCCCTCGTTCGCGCTCGAGGTCGATGTTATCCATTACCCGCTCCTGCACGCGTTCATTGTCGCGGAAGGTGCCACTCTGGCGGAGCAGCGTGTCCACGAGCGTTGTCTTGCCGTGGTCAACGTGGGCGATAATGGCGATGTTGCGCAGGTCCGTTCTTTTAAGCATGGGTTTTCCTCTTGTTTGTCGAAAAAGCATGGAGCATCGGGCAAAGAGACTGAAAGAAAATCCTTCCCATTCCATGCTTTCTCCGCTGCTGTTCTGCAGAGCTGGGTTTTATACCATGATGCAGGAGGATTTGTCAATGGAATAATGGCTTGACCATGTTTGAGAGCGCGTCAATATCAAACAGAAAACCTAAATGCGACGCTTGAAATAATCGCGAAGCTGTGCAATAATCGCTGGTGGCCAGAGATTGCGCTCTTGGCATGAGAGGGGATCGGTGCATGAAGAAAGCGGGTATGATTCGTTACGTTCCGTTCAGAATGGTTCTCCTGGTCATGATCTTCGTGCTCGGACCATCACATGCTTCTCTTGCCGCCCAGGAATTCGATCTGTACGGCGTTGCGGAAAGCTTTCTGTGGAAAGAGTTTGATGCCGGCAAACAGGTGGTAAAGGAATCAGGTCCGCTCTTCGGGATTGGTCTTGCCTACTCCCGCGATTTCGAGAACGACCTGACGTTCACGTCGAAAGGCGAGTTATTTTTCGGGAGCGTGGATTATGACGGACAGGCATGCAGCACAGATCCCATAACCTTGACAACGACCTGCCAACCGGCTACGTCCACAGTGGATTATTTCGGCATTAAGTTGGAAGGGGACATCGGCCGCAGATTCAGAAAAAAACAGGACTCTTTCATTGAACCGTTCGGAGGACTTGGTTTGTGGTCTTGGCAGCGGGATATAAAAAATGGCACTGCGGCCGACGGGAGCGCCACCGCTGGCTATATTGAGCATTGGTCTACACTGTATTTCCGTCTTGGTGTGCGGGGAGGAATGGATTTCGTAAAAGGCTCGAAGCTGTTTGCCGAGGCAGGCGTAAAATTACCTCTTTATAATGAAAATACCGCTTATGTTTCTGATATCGGTTACGG
>DATJZV010000047.1:0-34355 GCA_035498715.1 Nitrospirota bacterium | reverse complement strand
AGATTACCCACGTGTTACTCACCCGTGCGCCACTTTACAATACGTATTGCTACGTACTTCTCGTTCGACTTGCATGTGTTAAGCACGCCGCCAGCGTTCGTTCTGAGCCAGGATCAAACTCTCCAAAAAAATCTGATCCTTATGCAATGTTACTCAAGGTAACTTGACTATTTACTACTCAAAAACCCGCCGATCCCAAACATCTTTTTTAAAAAACGTCTGGAATTCTTGCACCTATTTAGTTTTCAAAGACCATATTTCTGCATACTTTGCAGAATACTAATATTAACAAAATAGCAATTCTTTGTCAAGAAAATTTATTTCACTAATTAATTATTACGTGCTTATTTTATTACGTCGGTTGGTATTTATAGAACTTCGAGGTTTTGCCCGAGGTTTACCGCCGAACGAAGGCGCAATTTATCAGAAACCCTATCCCGTGTCAAGACTTTTTTTGTTTGAGAGCGATTTTTTATTTCTTCGGTACAATCTTTACAAAGCGCTTCTTTCCAACCCTCAGGGTATACTCTCCGGAGGCGGACAATTCTGCATCAATGTCTTTCATCGAGGCCTCATTCACCTCTACAGCGCCCTGCTGGATAAGCCTACGCGCTTCAGAGTTGCTCTTTGCCACACCGGCAATGGCAATTATCTTCGCAAGCTTCATCCGTTCCCCTTCCCAAACGACTTCAACAACGGGGATCACATCGGGAAGGTTCTTTTTACTGAACACTTTCTCGAATTCTTCGCGGGCAATCTGGCCGATCGATATATGAAATTTCGCTTTATCCTGAGCTTCTGTAGTATCAAGCCAAGCAGTGATTTCTCCAGTGCAGAACCGGTCTACCAGTTCTGAAGCGAGCCTCTTTTTCACCTCCATGGGGTGAAGCGCTCCGGACTTAACGTCAACCTTGATCTTTTCCAGCTCCGCGAGTGATACCGAGCTTACCAGCTCATAATATCGATACATGAGATCATCACTCACAGACATCACCTTGCCGAAGATCTCCCTTGCCGGCTCGTTGATCCCGATGTAGTTCCCCAGGCTCTTGCTCATCTTGTTCACGCCGTCCAGGCCTTCGAGGAGCGGCATCATCACGATCGACTGGGGTTCCTGGCCGTATTCCTTCTGGAGTTCGCGGCCTACGAGCAGGTTGAACTTCTGGTCCGTACCGCCAAGTTCAACATCAGCCTTGAGCATTATCGAATCATACCCCTGGATCAGGGGATAGAGGAACTCATGAATGCTGATAGGCAGCTCGGCCTGGAACCGTTTTCTGAAGTCTTCGCGTTCGAGCATCCGCGCCACGGTGTGCTTTGCTGCAAGCTGGATTACATCCTCGGCCGTCATCTTAGACATCCACTCGCTGTTGAAGGCGATCTTGGTCTTCACCGGATCGAGGATCTTGTATATCTGCGCCTGGTACGTCTTGGCGTTTTCTGCGACCTCCTCTTTCGTGAGGTGCTTCCTGGTCTCGGACTTGCCGGTCGGGTCGCCGATCATGCCTGTGAAGTCACCGATGAGGAAAATGACCTCATGCCCGAGTTCCTGAAACTGCCGCATTTTATTAAGAAGCACCGTATGGCCGAGATGGATATCCGGCGCCGTGGGATCGAACCCGGCCTTCACCCGGAGCGGCCTGCCCGTGGAGGCGGACTTCTCAAGCTTTTTCAGGAGGTCTTCCTCGACAATAATCTCGGAAGCGCCCCGCTTTATGATCTCAAGTTGTTCTTTTGCTGAAAGCATTTTCTTTATAGAGTAGGATTAACAAGATTAAACTCTGGTTTATCCTATGATCCCGTTATCCTTCAAATTCTCTTTTGCCTATTTCTGCTCTCAGAGCGTCTTCTGCGGCAAAACAGTTAGTCGCTTTGTTTCTTCGACCAGATCTTCCACGATCTTCGCCATCAGGGGATGGGCACCCACGTAATCGGTGACCACGATATCGAGATCCGGATGCTGCTTCCTCGCCTCGTCTACCAATTCAGGAATGTCTCTGGTAACATGGGCCCCCGATTGCATGAAATAAGGTACGATCACGATTTTTTGTACTTGCTGCCGGATACAATTCTCTATGACGTTCTGGGGCGTAGGCGTCGTATATTGCAAAAAAGCATGCTCCACCAGCGCATGGCAGCCGCTCTTCCTGACCTCGGCCGCTACGCGCTTGACGGTTTCATCCGCGCCTCCGCTACGGCTCCCATGTCCCAGAATTATGACCGCTGTCTTCATGCAAGCTTCCCGCCTTTCTAAGACTGAAGTTTCTATCACAGCCTGCAGTAAAAGTCAATTTAATATTGACAGAAAGGAGCGTTCAAGGTAAAAATATATGACAAGATATCAATGAGTTGGGGCAAGTTTTGACGCAAGGAGGTTGGGTCGTGGAAGAGAAGAAAAAAAATGAATTCATCGAGCGCGACCGCCGCGTATCCTCGTTCGAAGCCGGCGGCGATTCTTCGGAGCCGTCGGCCGTGCAGTCTGAACAAGAACCTTCTGGCGCTCAACGCACCATGAGTAGTTCCTCCGAGCAGAAAAAAACGGAACCTTTTACTCAGCTGGATTTTTCAGCGCTTATTCTGATTCTTGCCACAACAGCTCAGGTAGGTCTTGGTTCCATCCCGAATCCGCAAACCCAGCAATCTGAACAAAACCTGCCGGCCGCTAAACAGATCATCGATATTCTCGGATTGCTAAAGGATAAGACCAAGGGCAACTTGACCCAGGATGAGCAGGCACTGCTTGATTCTGCCTTATTTAATCTCCGCATGCAGTACGTCAAGTCCATCGACGGTAAGCAATAAGAACGGCGGGTAGCTTCACCCGCCGGATACGTTATTTTTTCTTCGCCGTCTTCTTTTTGGTCGACTTCTTAGTTCCGCATTTTTTCCCACACGCCATCGGTCATCACCTCCTTGCGCTTATATTTTTTCACCACCAATCGTTTATGGTTTGGAATCTTTATTTTAAAATCGTTTAAGTATCTTGATAGCGCTTGAGCCGCCGTCATAAGAATCCCATCACGCATTAACAGGAAAATAACAATGGATGGAGCGGTTTTAGTCTTCCAGAACAGAAATGTAAGAGCCCTCAGCGTCGCATTCTGAAAGAAGATGATTGCGTCAATCGCAAGGCAACCGTCAGAATACGATAGTTACCATACCCCCAAGCACGGTATGGATTCAGAGTCCTTGCAGGACCAGTTCTGCCTTCTGGACGTCTTTCTGTATCTGGCGCACCAGCGACTCGGCATCGGGGAATTTCTCTTCCCCACGCAGCCGCTTCACAAAGGACACATCCATTTGCCTACCATAGAGAACTTCGGCGAATTCGAAGAGGTATACTTCTAGAGAAACCGGACCTGAGTCAAATGTAGGCCGCACGCCGACGGAGGCCACGCCTTTCAGTCTGTGATCATCGACATCGGCAAGAACGGCATAGACGCCATACGCCGGAATGAGCTCATTGGCCGTTTTCAGATTGGCGGTGGGAAAGCCAAGGGTTTGGCCCCTATGGGCGCCGTGCACGACCTCTCCTTCGATGGTGTAGTACCTGCCCAGAAGCCGGAAAGCTTCATCGACACGGCCGCTCGATATAAGTTCACGGACTACGGAACTGCTCACCACCACCTCGTCCACCTTCACCGGTTCAATGATCCCGACCTCGAACCCGTAGACCTTCCCCATTTCCCTGAGGGACTCGATGCTCCCTTCGCGGCCTTTGCCGAACGCATAGTCGTAGCCCACGTATATCTCTTTAACCCCGATTCTCTTATGGAGAACTTCGCGTGCAAAGTCTTCGGAGTTCTGGTCGGCAAAAGCCCTGGTGAAGTTCGCACAGATGACCACTTCGATGCTTGCGGCCTCAAAAAGCTTCATCTTCCCGTGAAAGGTGTTCAGAAGTTTTGGCGAGCGTTCCGGCGCGAGGACCTTGAGCGGATGAGGCTCGAACGTGAAGGCGATGCTTGTGCCTCGGATCTCCCTTGCCCGTTCCACGACTTTTTTGAATATCGCCTGATGCCCCAGATGCACGCCGTCAAAGTTGCCAAGGGTGAGCACAGGATTTGGGAGCTTCTCATTATAGTTTTTTACACCACGAACGATCCTCATATGCGCAGGGATAATCGCACAATGAGACAAAATTGTCAACCATGGGTTACGCAAAATGTATTGACAATAAAACAGTCGCTATGCTATAAATGAAGTCTTTTAGAGCATATTTACGGCGGGCTTCCGGCAAGGATTCAATAGATGGCAACAATAATCCCTTTCAGGGGAATTGTATATAACCTGACTAAGGCAGGCAGCATCAGCAACCTCGTCTGTCCGCCCTATGACATCATATCACAGGCCGAACAGCAGGAACTCTACAGAAAAAGCTCTTATAACATCGTCCGGCTCGAATACGGGCTCGAGAGCCCCGGTGATACTGAGGGAGATAACCGGTATACCCGTGCTGCCGCTCTCCTGGATGATTGGTTCAAAAAGAATATCCTGCATCAGAGTCAAGATCCTGCCATCTATATTTATGAGATGGAATATACCGTAGGGAGCACACTCAAGAAGCTCCGCGGATTAGTCTGCCTGGTCAGGATAGAGGATTACGATTCAGGCATCGTCAAGCCGCATGAAACGACGCTCTCCGGGCCAAAGACGGACCGCCTGAATCTCCTCCGCGCATGCAAGGCGAGCTTCAGCCAGATCTTCTCGCTCTTCTCCGATCCGCAGGGAAAGGTCTCAGGTATCCTCGCGAAAACGAACTCGAAGCCCGAAATGGAGGCTACGAACAGCGATGGAGTTTTGCACCGGATGTGGTCACTGACCGACAAAAAGGATATCGAGACCATTGTCCGGGAAATGGCGGACAAGCCCTTTTTCATTGCCGACGGCCATCATCGGTACGATACAGCGTTGACCTATCGGAATGAACGGCGAAAAGTAGCAGGCATCTTTACAGGGAAAGAACCATACAACTATGTGGCCATGTATCTAGCACGAATGGAAGACCCGGGGCTCACTATCCTTCCGGCACACCGTGCGCTTTTCAACCTGACCGACTTCCATCCAAAGCGGTTCGAGGATGATTTGAACCGGTACTTCAATATCGAGCGGATTGACTTCGACAAGAAGTCAGAGCATGCAGACCGGCGGACGGTCCTGGACACCCTGGCGCATCGTGCGGACCATGCCCATGTCTTCGGCATGAGGGTCAAAGACGAGCACAGCTACTATCTCCTGACCCTCAGGAACGAGTCGGACATGGACGCCCTTCTTCCGGATAAGTCCCGGGCGTACCGACGGTTGGACGTCTCGATCCTTCACCATCTTGTCATCGACAAGCTGCTGGGGATTAAGATGGAGACCCACAAGCTCGGCATCAACATTGAGTATATCAAAGAGGCAGATGCAGCGGTGAAGCGGGTCCAGGACGGGTCTGCCGATGTTATCTTCTTCATGAACCCCACCAAGGTGAATGAGGTAAAGGATGTTGCTGCTGCGGGAGAACGCATGCCGCAGAAGGCCACATACTTCTATCCCAAGCTTTTGACGGGGTTGGTGATGAATAAGTTATAATAGATAGATTTAGAAGGTCAAAGCTCAAGGAGCATGGCGCTTTAGACTCCGGCTTCGGATTTTATTTGAATTTTCAATTTTAAATTTGCACTTCTAAGGAGGCTACCATGGCGGTAAAAGTTGCAATCAACGGATTCGGCAGGATTGGGAGAAATGTGTTCCGCTCATCGCTCGGGAATAAGGATATCGAGATCGTGGCGATCAATGACCTCACTGACGCAAAGACGCTCGCGCATCTGCTTAAATATGACTCGATTTTCGGCGGGTTTGAGGCCGATGTCAATGCCGGCGACGGCAAGCTCATTGTTGGCGGTAAGGAAATTGCCGTTGTGGCGAAAAAAGATCCCGCGGAACTGCCCTGGAAAGACCTTAAGATCGACGTTGCCATCGAGTCCACCGGCCGCTTCGTGGACAAAGCGAGCGCGGGCAAACATATTACCGCGGGCGCAAAGAAGGTCATCATCTCGGCGCCGGCCAAGGAACCGGATGCTACCTTCGTGCTCGGCGTAAATGAAAACACCTATGATCCGGCGAAGCACCACGTGGTCTCGAACGCTTCCTGCACGACCAACTGTCTGGCACCCATAGCCAAGGTGATTAATGATAATTTCGGCATCGTACACGGCCTCATGAACACAATCCACTCTTACACCAATGACCAGCAGCTCCTCGACCTGCCGCACAAGGACCTGCGCAGGGCCCGCGCTGCTGCAGTCTCGATCATCCCCACGTCCACGGGCGCGGCCAAGGCCGTATCGCTCGTACTCCCCGAACTCAAGGGCAAGCTCGACGGCATGTCGCTCCGCGTTCCCACGCCGGACGTTTCGGTCGTGGATCTCGTGGCCGAGGTCTCGAAAAAAACCACGGCAGCGGATGTAAATGCCGCTCTTAAAGAAGCTGCCAACGGAAAAATGAAGGGCATCCTCCAGATCGAGGAGTCACCCCTCGTGTCGATAGACTTCAAGGGCAACCCGCACTCCTCCATCGTAGACGCCGCGCTCACGAGCGTGATGGAGGGGACCATGGTGAAGGTGATCTCCTGGTATGACAATGAGTGGGGGTACTCATGCCGGTTGCGCGACCTCATCCTCTTTATGGCGAAAAAGGGCTTGTAAAATACGGATCTCAACATGAAGTCCTCATCTCCAAACATGGTGAATGCCTGAAATATACACGGGGGAATATTGGACTTTTGGATTTATGTGAGCATGTAATTAATACTTGGCGTTTTTTCGGCAGAGGTGGTTCAGCATGGACAAACAGACGATCCAAAAAGTTGACTTAAAAGGCAAGCGGGTCTTCATCCGGGCCGACTTCAACGTGCCGCTTGATGAAAACGGCAACATTACTGACGACGGCAGGATTCGCTCGACACTCCCGACAATCAACTATGCAATCGATGAGGGTGCGAAGGTGATCCTCGCGTCGCATCTCGGCCGACCCAAGGGCAAGGCTAATCCGAAGTACAGCCTCGCGCCGGTGGCCAAGCGGCTGAATCGTCTCCTGAACAAAGAGGTGAAATTCCTGAGCGACTGTATCGGGCCGGATGTAGTACACGCGGTGCAAGGCATGCGTCCCGGGGATGTGGTCCTGCTCGAAAATCTCCGGTTCCACGCCGAGGAAGAAAAGAACGACGAGACATTTTCCAAGGCATTGGCCTCCATCGCTGACGTGTATGTGAACGACGCCTTCGGCACGGCCCACCGGGCGCATGCCTCGACGTTCGGCATCACCAAACACGTGAAATATGCCGTAGCAGGGTTTCTCATGAAGAAGGAAATTGACTATCTCCAGAAGACCGTCGCAAACCCCGTACGTCCTTTTGTAGCGATTCTCGGCGGGGCAAAGGTCTCGGGCAAGATCGGCGTGATCGAGAACCTGCAGAACAAGGTGGACAAGATCATCGTCGGCGGCGCTATGGCCTTCACGTTCATCAAGGCCCGTGGTCAGGAAGTGGGCAACTCCCTCGTCGAGACGGAAATGCTCGAAATGGCCCAGCACATCCGCAAAGGGCTGCGCGATACGGGGACCAAATTCTATCTGCCGGTCGATTTCGTCGTTGCCGAGAATATGAATGACGGGGCAGAGACCAAGATCGTTACTTCCCAGGAGATTCCAAATGGATGGGTTGGGCTCGATATCGGTCCTGCCACTACGAGGCTCTTTGCGGAGGCGCTCCAGGATGCCAAGACCGTAATCTGGAACGGTCCTATGGGCATGTTTGAAAAAGATGCTTACTCCCGCGGTACGTTCGCGATCGCCCGCGCGGTGGCGGATTCGTATGCCCTCACCATTGTCGGTGGCGGCGACACTGACGTGGCGGTGCACAAGGCGGGGGTGTCCGACAGCATCAGCTTCATATCGACGGGTGGCGGAGCATCGCTCGAACTTCTCGAGGGAAAAGAATTACCGGGGCTCTCTGCGCTTATGAATGATACAGACTAATGTCCTTGCAAAGCACGCGAAGGTCGAAAAGTAGAAACAGAAATTCCTTTTGGAGTCCTTTGTGCCTATGCGAGAAAAAAAGAGGTTTTTATGAACGCTAAACGACGGCCCATTATAGCAGGAAATTGGAAGATGAATAAGACGACGGTCGAGGCTCGCGAACTGGCCAGCAAGCTTATCCCGCTCATCGCCGGGATCAAGGAAAGGGACATCGTTCTCGCTCCGCCGTTCACTGCTCTCCATTCCGTAGCCAGCGTGATCAACGGAACCGGCATCGCCCTCTCGGCTCAGAACCTGCACTGGGAGGACAAAGGCGCCTTTACCGGAGAAATTTCGGCGGAGATGCTGTTGGATTTGGGCTGCAAATATGTTATCATAGGCCACAGCGAACGAAGGCAATTCTTCAGTGAAAGTGACGAAACTGTGAACAAGAAGCTCAGGCAGGCTCTGAACAAAGGCCTGCTCCCTATCGTATGTGTTGGCGAGACGCTGAAAGAGCGCGAGGCAGGCAAGGCAAACGACGTAATCGAACGTCAGGTCACCGGCGCGTTCAAGGGCGTCACAGCTGCTGAGATGCAGAAGGTGATCATCGCATACGAACCGGTCTGGGCCATCGGCACCGGCAAGACCGCAACACCTGACCAGGCGAACGAGATCCACAGCTTCATCCGGAAAAAGAGTGAGATCGCTTACGGCAAGGAGATCGCTAGCGCGCTTCGCATACAGTACGGCGGGAGTGTGACGCCGGAGAACGTGTCGACGCTCATGGCTATGCCAGACATCGACGGTGCGCTCGTGGGCGGGGCGAGCCTGAAGCCTGAGTCGTTTGCGGCGCTCGTAAATTTTACATGAACAAAAGTGAAGATTGTCTCGGCGCGGATATAGCAGATTAAGAAGAATCAACCGCAGGATTTTCCCTGACAATCCTTGTCCAAAATAGTTTTTCAAGAGGAGGTAGTAATGCGTATCTTTTTAATAACGCTCCATATCATCGTCTCTGCCATTCTGGTGTCGATGGTTCTTTTGCAGAAAGGAAAGGGCGCGGATATAGGCGCAGCCTTCGGTGGAGCATCTCAAACCGTATTCGGGCCGAGGGGCGCGCAAAGCTTCCTGGCCAAGCTCACGACCGGTGCCGCAATCCTTTTTATGATCACATCGCTCGGCCTCGCGCTCACAACGTCAAAAAAGAGCTCGGTCATGGAAGGAATTAAACAGGAACAGGCTCAGCCGGCCCCGGTACCGCTTGCGCCACCCACGCAGGCCCCAGCACCATCACCGGCAAAATAGTTAGATTGTGAAGCGTTGATATCGAGTCACATACTCGCGGGTAGGCCATGCCTACCCTTTTGTTTTTGTATGAGGCATTTGCGACCAACCACCTTCGCCTTGCCATTGGGCGCGAAAGAAGGAATTGCGACAATCTCTGATTTTATAAAACGAGGTCGCGCAGCATGATCCGAACGAAGAGAAATATCTCACTGCTCTCGAGAACGCTGAGCAGCGATTTGTACTGATTATCACCCGGATGAAGAATATTTTCGCTCCCATAGTTGCCCTGTTTCTTCTCCTCCCGGCCTGCGGCCAGAAGGTCGAACGGAACCCCAACAGTTTCGTCGAAAGCTCAATCGGCGACGCCCGGAGGCTAAACCCGGTAATCGCGAACGATTCCGCGTCAGGAACGATCAACGACCAGATCTTCAACGGTCTCGTCAAGTATGACAAGGACATAAAGCTCATCGGCGACCTGGCAGAACGGTGGGATATCTCGAACGGCGGCAAGACCATCACGTTTCACATCCGAAAGGGAGTAAAGTGGCATGACGGAGTAGAGTTCACCGCTGAAGACTGTCTGTTCTCGTATGACAAATTCATTGATCCGAATGTTGCCACGCCCTATAGCAGTTCGTATATGGACGTATCTCGTGCCGAGGTTGTGAGCAAATATATTTTCCGCGTGACATACAAGGAACCCTTCTCCCCTGCCCTCGAGAGCTGGAGCATGGGAATGATCCCGAAACACCTTCTGGAAGGCAAGGACATCAACACCGATTCCTTTAACCGAAATCCCATAGGCACGGGCCCGTACAAGTTCAAGGAATGGATCGCAGGCCAGAAGATCGTGCTCGATGCGAACGACGAATACTTCGAGGGCAGGCCGAATATCGACCAGTTCATCTACCGGATAATACCCGACAGTTCTACCATGTTCCAGGAACTGCTCTCCGGCGGCGTAGACATGATGGGACTGAATCCGCTCCAGTACCTCAGAAAAAGCGAGACGCGGCGGATCAGAGAGAACTACCGCAAGTTCCGTTATCCCGCGAATGCCTATACCTACTTGGGTTACAACCTGACTAATCAACTTTTTCAGGACGTAAAAGTCCGGCAGGCCCTTTCCTATGCGATCGACCGCCGCAGCATCATTGACGGTGTCCTCCTCGGTCTCGGAGAACCATGTACCGGTCCGTTCTCGTACGTCTCATGGGCATACAACCCGAATGCTAAGAGCTACGATTATAACCCGGGATTAGCGAGCCGGATGCTGGCCGAAGCCGGCTGGAAAGACAAAAACAGTAATGGCATCCGGGAAAAGAACGGAAGGCCCTTTCGCTTCACGATCCTGACGAACCAGGGGAACACGGAACGGATCCGAACTGCCGAGATCATCCAGCAGAACCTGAAGGCCATAGGCATCGATGTCAGCATCAGGGTTATGGAATGGCAGGCATTCCTAGAGCAGATAGACAAACGCTCATTCGAGGCCATCATCCTTGGTTGGAGCATGGGCCGGGATCCGGACCTCTACGACATCTGGCATTCGAGCAAGACGAAAAAGGGAGAATACAATTTCATCAGTTACAAGAACACAGAGGTCGACCGGCTGCTCGTTGCAGGGCGTCGGACCTTTGACATTGAAAAAAGGAAGAAGATTTATTACCGCATCCACGAGATCCTGGCCGAGGAGCAGCCCTACGCCTTCCTCTATGTTCCGGACGCAACGCCAATCGTACACAAACGATTCAAGGGCATTGAGCCGGCTCCGCTCGGCATATTCTACAACTTCATCAAGTGGTACGTACCGAAAGACAGGGCGGAATGGTAGAACAATTTAGTTCAATGTAAAGGGCATAAATTTGTGTTTCCCTCGATATTTTGCATTTCAACTTGATTTGACGTTTGCGTTTTGAACTTTAACATTGATTTTACGTATGACGATCATTAACGTACAAAACCTCTCGAAACAGTTTAAATCCGTGCATGCCGTGGATGGCATATCATTCTCAGTGAGTGAAGGAGAGGTTTTTGGCTTTCTCGGGCCAAACGGCGCGGGCAAGACCACGACGATCAACATTCTCTGTACACTCCTCTCGGCCACCGGTGGAAGTGCCGAAATAGCCGGGTATGATTGTGCAAAAAACTCCGACGAAGTCCGGACGGCCATCGGGCTCATTTTCCAGGATACAACCCTCGATACCGGTTTGACAGCCTACGAGAACCTTAAATTCCACGCTTATCTCTACAACCTCGACCGCAAGCTCACCGAGCGGAGGATCGATGAAATGTTCGCCGTAGTCGAGCTTCAGAACCGCAAACATGACCTTATCAAGAACTTCTCCGGCGGCATGAAGCGTCGCCTCGAAATCGCCCGTGGCCTGCTCCACTACCCGCGTGTGCTGTTTCTGGACGAGCCTACGCTCGGCCTCGATCCGCAGACGAGGAACACGATCTGGGATTTCATCAACATGCTCAGAAAGAAAGAGAATATCACGGTTTTCATGACGACCCATTACATGGAAGAGGCGGAGAACTGTGATCGCATCGCGATCATGGATCACGGAAAGATTATTGCAATGGACACACCTGCGCGGCTCAAAGAGATGGTACACGGTGATGTTATCCACCTTGTGACTGCAGATAATCAAAAAGCTTTGCAGGAGATCAAAAAGACCTTTGGCATTACCGCACAGATAGAGGACGGAGGCCTGTTGCTCGAAGCTGAGCGGGGCGATGAATTCATTCCGAAGCTGATCCACTCACTCACCGTTGAAACCCTGTCCGTCGGGCTTAAAAAACCGACGCTGAACGACGTTTTCCTTCGCCTCACCGGCAGAACAATCAGGGATGAAGTGCTCCAGAACGACCGGGAGATAACGCGTCAATTCGTTCGCAGCCATAGAAGGGCACAGCGGTGATCCAGTTCCGGCCAATATACGTCATCTGTCTGCGGGAGTTCAAGAAATTCTTCCGCGAGAAAAGCCGCCTTCTCGGCACACTGGCGCGTCCCGTGCTCTGGCTCTTCGTGGTAGGAAACGGTATGAGCGCACTCATCCGTCCCCAAGTGGGCTTCTCCTATTTACAGTTCATCTTTCCCGGTATGATCGGCATGACGATCCTCTTCTCATCGATCTTCTCGTCCATCTCGATCGTCTGGGACCGGGAATTTGGCTTCATGAAGGAGATGCTCGTTGCGCCTATCTCCCGACTGTCGATCGTCATCGGCAAGGCCATCTCGGGTACGGCCATCTCCGTGGCCCAAGCGGTCATCATCCTGATCCTGATCCCCTTCCTCGGCATCCGCCTCACTTCTCTGCAGGTCGCCGAGGTAGTCGCCGTATCCATACTTGTCGCATTCTGTATCACCTCCATCGGCATTCTCATCGCAGCACGGCTTACATCTTTCGACGGCTTTAACATCATCATGAATTTTCTTGTAATGCCTATGTTCTTCCTATCCGGCGCCATGTATCCTGTATCATCCATGCCGCACGCTCTTCGCCAACTTACGTCCATCAACCCTCTTACCTACGGCATAGATGCATTTAAGCATGTACTTCTAAGGAACTCAACGCCTCCTCTTGGCCCGGAATTTTCGTTCTATACTGATCTTTTCATAGTATCGGCTATGTCCGTCCTTATGCTCACCCTCGCCGCCCTCTCGTTCAGGAGGAAGGATTAGCAGGTTCTGACGCGGGAAGCGTAATAAAATTCCCTTGAGTTTTGCACGATAAAATACTATTATGATGCCTTGCAGAAAGGGAATGCTAATATCATTTAGTGATTGAGGAGACCGAATAGATGTCCAGAGCAGACAGGTTTATCAAGGCATGCAGACGGGAACCCGTGGACTGCACGCCGGTATGGATGATGCGCCAGGCGGGTAGATACCTGCCGGAATACCGAGAGATTCGCGCGAAGCATACCTTCCTCGAGATGTGCAAGACGCCTGAACTTGCCGCCGAGGTGACGATCCAGCCGGTGCGGCGTTATGAGATCGACGCCGCCATCATATTCGCCGACATCCTGCTGCCTCTCGAGCCCATGGGCATCGGACTGGAGTTTGCCAAGGGCGAAGGCCCGGTGATCCACAACCCCGTGCGTACCATGGCCGATGTGCAGAAGCTCAAGCCCATCGATGCGGCTGCCCAGATCGAATACCTCATGAAGGCCATAAAGATCGTTCTCAAGGAGCTTAACGGCAAAGTACCGCTCATCGGCTTCTCGGGCGCGCCTTTCACCCTCGCAAGCTACATCATTGAAGGCGGCGGGTCGCGGAATTACGAACATGCGAAGGCAATGATGTTCTCGGAACCGAAGGCCTGGCACAAGCTCATGGAACATCTCACCGGCGTTATTATCAACTATCTGGATGCGCAGATCGGTGCAGGCGCGCAGGTGGTCCAGCTCTTCGATAGCTGGGTCGGGGCACTCGGACCGAGTGACTATCGCGAGTTCGTGCTGCCGCACCAGAAGAATGTGATTGCCGGCGTCAGAAAGACCGTACCGCTCATCCACTTCGCCCATGGAGCTACGCATCTCCTTGAGATGGTGGCTGAGGCCGGCGGTGATGTGATCGGCCTTGACTGGCGGTGCGATCTCGATGTTGCCTGGAAGAGAGTGGGATTTGCCAAGGCTGTTCAGGGGAATCTGGATCCTGTTTCGCTCTTCGGCTCCAAGGAGTTTATCCGGAAACGCACCAAGGAGATACTCGACCGGGCTGAAGGCAGGAATGGTCACATCATGAACCTGGGCCACGGCATCCTGCAGCAAACACCGTTAGAGAACGCTGAGGAATTCATAAATACGACGCATGAATTGAGTAAAAGGTAAAAATCACTTAGATGCAGATTTTCGCTGAAACCCTGGATTAACGTCTACATCTTTTTTTTATTGCTTATAACGTCTCTGTCCGGTTTTTCTGCGTCCATCTGCGCCCCGCTATTTTCATGTCTGATACCGCAATCATACTCATCGCCCTGGGTGGGCCGCGGTCTCTTGATGAAGTCGGCCCTTTCATGACCGCCTTCATGGGGAGGCCGGCGCCTTCTCCCGTTATCCAGTCCGTTGTCGAGCGCTATAAGCTCATCGGCGGGAAGTCACCGCTGCCGGAGCTCGTTAAGGCACAGGCCGACGCCCTGACGCAGGAGCTCGGTAACGGTTACCGGGCCTATGAGGGGTTTCGGTATTCGAAGCCAACAGTTGCTGAATCATTTGAACGAGCTATCAGAGACGGGGCGCGGCGCGTTATCGCTCTTTCAATGTCGCCTTTCTCCACTGAAGTCACAACGGGAGCATATAGAACCGCGTGTGAAGGACTGGGCAGCGGAGAGACTTGCCCGTTCTTCATTGCAAGCTGGCATGATAATCCTCTTTTCATCAGAGCATGGCAGGAAAGGTTGTCTGACAGCCTTAAGCTTTTTCGGCCGGAACAGCGAAGGCACGTCGTTGTCGTCTTTACCAGCCACAGCATCCCCGTGCGGTACATTGCTGCGGGTGATCCGTACAAAAGGCAGGTTGAAGAGACAGTACAGCTCGTAGTTTCCGGCCTTGACATCACCCTGTGGCGCATAGCCTGGCAGAGCAAAGGGACCCGGGCAACCGAGCCCTGGATCGAGCCAGAGGTGGAACCTACGTTGGACAAAATCGCTCAGGATGGGTATAAGTATGTTCTCGAGGTTCCGATAGGTTTCACCTGCGACCACATGGAGACTCTCTACGATATTGACATCGTGCACCGGACACACGCGGCAAAGCTGGGGATTGAGTTCCATCGTGCCGAGTCCCTAAATACCTCGTCGCTCTTTATTAGGGCATTGGCTGATATTGTTAAAAGGGGGGGTTGATAAGTCATTGAACGTAGACACGATCAAACGAAATTCTTTGACGGTTGGTGCAAACAAAAATGTAAGCATTCCCTGAATAACGAGTTATAATTTAAATGTTTATAGTTCTATTTGCATCAATCTACACAATCTTGCTTCTAAAAGGGATTAAACTATGCCAAAAATCATTATTGTAGGCGGTGGCATTGCGGGTCTGGCTGCGGCCGTACATCTGAAATCCGGGGCAAAGGCGCATGGGAAGACAGTTGATGTACTTCTCCTTGAAAAGGACAGACGCGCAGGCGGCAAAATCATTACCGATAAAATCGACAAATATACCGTCGAAGGCGGTCCAGACAGCTTCCTGCCGGAAAAGATATGGACCGTGAACCTCGCCCGTCATCTCGGTCTCGAATCCGAGATGATGTCCACGAACGACCAGTTCAAGGGCACTTACCTCTATTCAAAGAACCAGCTGCACGCGCTGCCTGATGGCGTGATGCTCATGGTGCCGACTATGTTCTGGCCGATGGCGAAGTCCAGTCTTCTCTCCTGGCCGGCCAAGCTCCGGATGGGAATGGAAATGTTCATACCAAAGCGAAAGACCATGGGAGACGAGAGCCTCGCCGAGTTTGTGACCCGCAGGCTGGGACGTGAATGCCTCGAGAAAATAGCGGAACCACTCGTTGCCGGCATCCACACGTCCAACCCGGACAACATGAGCGTTCTTGCAACGTTCCCGCGCTTTGTCCAGATGGAACAGAAGAGCGGCAGCCTTATCCTCGGCATGCTCTCAGCGATGAAGACCCGGCCTCAGAGCGGACCACCGCCTAAGCCCGGCATGCCGAAGATGACCTTCTTTATGAGCTTCAAGAATGGCATGCAGACATTCTCGGACAAATGTGTCGAGTATATCGGGAAAGAATCAATCAGGCTCGGCGCAGGTGTCAAGGCCGTCGAACCGCGCGGCAAAAAATACGCCGTGATTCTTGAAAACGGCGAGGCCATTGAAGCCGATTATGTCATGCTCGGAACAGCGTCTTTCGATTCTGCTGAAATGATCAAGGGTTTTGATGCGACTCTCGCTGCGCAGTTGGGCAAAATCGAGTGGTCAACCTCTGCTACGGTCTCAATCGCCTTCCGCAGGGAAGATGTGAAGGTCCCTCTTAAAGGATTCGGATTCATAGTTCCGCGTGTTGAAGGCAGGAGAATCAATGCGGCAACCTACAGTTCCACCAAGTGGTCATTCCGCGCGCCTGATGACCAAATACTCATTCGCGGTTTCGTCGGAGGCGGGCACCACGAGGAGCTGGTGAACGAGCTCGACGATGCTGGGCTGGTAAAGACGGTTCTGGAAGAACTGGATACGATCGTCGGCATCAAGGCAGCTGCCCGGTTCTCAAAGGTCTACCGATGGGTCAAAGGCATGCCGAAGTATACCGTAGGACACCTCGATCGGATATCCATGATCGACCGGTCTCTCACTACGCATCCTGGCCTGCACCTTATCGGCTGCTCATATAAAGGCATCGGCATCGGCGATTGCGTGCACGAGGCGCAGATTGCAGCGGAAAAGATATTAAAAGAATAGAATACTGCTTGATTTTCCTGTGGAATTAGCTGGAAATCTTAGCGATTTTCGGGTTTTGAACCTTGGTCCTCTCGAATACAGGAAAAGTAATACTGAGGACGTCGATTAATTTATCCTTCAGTGCTTCGCTTTGTTTTCGCTATTTTATAGTGTCCAGTTTTCTTTGTTAAACGGTAAGAACAACAATCAGGGAGGTTGCATTGCCAAACCCCATTCTTTGTCCTTGTTTTCATCGAGTGATACAACCTTTGGTGGCAGTCAGGCTTTCTCCTATCAGAACTGTATATTCTCCTGTTCCAGTTCCTGCTGCCAGCACGCTTGAGAGCTTCTCCATGGCTTCACACCTTCGGTCTTAAAAAGATACAGGCAGTATTCCATATTGTCCGTAGGGTCGTACAGGTTCAGACCCATTGACTCTGCCTTCTCTCCATGCCAGTATGTGTTGATCTGGCACTTTCCGATGTCTATTCCTACTTTAGCCAACGTCCCGACGACGTGCCGGTTGCTCGACTCACAATCGATTATTGCTTTAAGAATCTTCTGCTTTTCAATCTCCTTATTGATTTCGTATTTGACCTGCATTTTCTCGTGTTCAAGAATTGCAACTACTTGGCTGTGAACCATATGTGCTCCGATGATTGTAGTCAGCATGATCAAAACAGCTATGAAGTACCATTTTACCTTTACCATGGCTCAGCTCCTTCCGGCGATGAGACTTTTTCAACCTGACCACGTAATCTTTATTTCATCTATCTTTTCATCGCCTTAACTTTTTTGTATATGCTCAGGGTTCTTAAAGTCCATTTTTCCGGACCGGGATTATTCAATTTTTGTTATTCCTTCTTCGAACTATTAATTACCGTTCCATCCTCATGCCCATACCACGCAATCACATTGGCTTTTTAGTAGCAGACGCAATGTCCTATGCGTTTCGTACTCATCCTATCTCAGCGCTTTTTCCCCTTATTAGAATCAAGGAATATAACTTTATGGCAAAAACTAAAGCTCTCCAGCTGTTTCATAATTTAAAAAAAACAGTGAGTTATGCTCATGTAAACGCAAAATTATTGATTATAATTAATAATTTCGAAAAGCAGAACAAATAATTATTAAGGGATAAGTGGGAGTAGAAATTAAATACTTTAGTAATATAAAAATAGCTCATAATAAGCGCTAAGTAAAGGATTATTTCAGGGTATTTTTAGGGTATTTTTTAGCATTAATATAATACTTTATTATTACATTATGTTCTTAGGATACATTAAATACATAAAGAGATAGGCTATCATTAACAATAACCCATGGTTTCTGCACTCGAAATGCTATCCGTCGAAGTCATCCCATTACTTCTGATAGTTTTATTCCCGCCTCCATATATATGCGTTCGATCCTGTTCGTCTATTTCCCCTCGACAAAATTACATAAATATTCTAAACTGTTTTTATTATGAATCACTTCATGGACATAAAGATCTATTACGAAGACACGGACTGCGGTGGTGTGGTGTATTACGCAAACTATCTGCGGTACATGGAGCGGGCAAGGACCGAATATCTGGCAAGCCATGGCTACTCGGTCAAGAAGCTCATGGACGAGGGGACGGTATTCATGGTGCTTCGGGCCGAGATTGACTACCGGGCTCCTGCGCGATACGGGGACACGCTCGAGATCGAGACCTGGGTTTCGGACATCTCCCGAGTCACCATGGTCTTTAACCACACCATGAAGGAAAAGACATCGGGCAGACTCATCGTTGAATGCAGGGCAAAGATCGTCTCCGTCGACAAGGACGGGAAGCCCAAACGCCTGCCCGAGGAGTATGTGGAAAAAGTGAAGTGAAAACGGTGACCCGTGATAGCATTTCCCTGCAAGGCGCCGGGGTCGTAACCATCGTTCAGCAGAAGAAAGGACACCGGTTCACCCTCGATAGCATTCTCCTTGCGGACTTCTGCCGCATAAAACCCCGTGATAGAATACTCGAACCAGGAACGGGGACCGGAATCATTTCCCTGCTTCTCGCTAAAAAATACCCCCACGTAAGAATCACAGCCATTGAAATACAGACTGCCTTAGCAGATCTTTGCCGCCAGAATATTATTGATAATGGGCTCGAGAACCATATAATCCTGCTCGAACGGGATATCACGGACTTGAGGGGAGAACTGAAGACTTCAACATTCGATGTCATCGTTGCCAATGCACCATATACCAAGAGCGGTGCCGGTAGACAGAGCCCTCATTCAGAACGATTGTTGTCACGCCATGACAGGGGGACGGATATCGCTACCTGGCTTGATCTACGGATGTTTCTCAAGGATAGGGGGAGATACTTCCTCGTATTCCCTGCCGATAGGCTCTCCGAGCTTATTTCATCGCTCCGCATGCACCGGCTGGAACCGAAACGCATACGGCTCGTACATCCTTACTACGGAAAACCCGCTTCATTGGTTTTGATCGAAGCTGTGAGATCCGCGGGCATTGGCCTCGAGGTTTTGCCGCCGCTCGTTGTACATGATGCAGGCAGCGGATATACCGAAGAGATGCGCCATATCTACGGTCTTCAGTAAACCCCCATGCAACTATGATATAATGCTAACCATGAGTTCCTGATTTCTGGTTGAAACTTTTTTACCGTGCATGTCAATAACTGATACTGCTCAGCACCGTTTTACAGCGCTTTGTAAAAGGAGGATTTCCCATGGCGGAACAGCCATTCATGTATGTTATCGTCGGGGGAGGACTGGCAGGGACATCGGCCATAGAGGGGATTAGAGAACTCGACAAAAAGGGTTCGATTCTTCTAATCGCCGGCGAAAAGCACCCGCCCTACGACCGTCCTCCTCTTTCCAAAAAACTGTGGTTTGGGAAGAAAAAAGTTGAAGAGATATTCCTTCACGATGAGAAGTTCTACGGCCAGAACGGGGTCACCGTGAAGACCGGGACGATGGTGACCTCGCTTGATGCCACAAAAAAGATTTTGGTTGACCATAAAGACAACACGTATGGCTTCAAAAAGCTGCTTCTTGCTACGGGAGGCTTCCCGCGAACTCTGCCCATCCCCGGAGGAAATCTTGAGGGGATCTGCTATTATCGCTACATCGATGATTACTTGCGGATACGGCAAGAGGCATCAGCGGGAAAGTCTGCCGTGGTCATCGGTGGCGGGTTCATCGGGTCCGAGATCGCTGCAGCGCTCAACATAAACAAAGTTGACGTAACCATGATCTTTCCCGATCCCTACCTCGTGAACAGGGTATTCCCCGAATACCTTGGGCGGGCGATTCAAGACCAGTATCGTTCACGCGGCATAAAAATTCTTTCCAATGAGCAACCATCGGTTTTCTCAAAAAATGCAAACAAGTTTATGACGTACACACTGAGCGGCAAGAAGGTCGAATCAGATATGGTTATCGTGGGTATCGGCATAGCACCATATCTTGATCTCGCGCGAAATGCAGGACTGCAGACTGCCGACGGGATCCTCGTAGATGAATACCTCAAGACCTCTCTATCTGACATCTACGCGGCCGGTGACAATGCATTCTTTCCCTACCAGGTTCTTGGAAAACAGACACGCATCGAACACTGGGACAATGCCTTGAACCAGGGCAAATGGGCAGGCAGGAACATGGCCGGAGCGCGGGAGCCGTTCACCTATATGCCGTACTTCTTCTCCGACCTCTTCGAGTTCGGATATGAGGCTGTCGGCGAGGTCGATGCGCGGCTCGAGACCTTCGCCGACTGGCAGAAAGAGAACGACACCGGGGTGATCTATTATCTCAAAGACGGCAAGGTCAGAGGCGCAATGATGTGTAATGTCTGGGAAAAGGTCGAAGCTGCGCGTACGCTTATCCGGAAGGGCGAGACGATGACGCCGGAGAAGCTGCGCGGGGCAATTCGCTAGTGTTCAACAAGATTCAACACAATCAAATCGACCGCAGGGACATGGAGAACCTCACATCCCCGAGGGAAGCTATCCACGTTTTTTGTGATACCGTGGCCCAAAACAGTACGTACATTAAAGCGAATAGTGAGTTTATATGACGCTTGCAGAGCAGGACTGTAAACCCGTACAGGCCGGGACGGCACCTCTGTCGCTTAAAGAGACAGAGGAACTTTTACGAGAGATCCCGCAGTGGTCGCTGTCGGGAAAATCCATTCAACGGGAATCTCGCTTCAAGGATTTCCGGCAGGCCATGGACTTTGTGAACAACGTAGCATCGATAGCGAACAATCAGGACCACCATCCGGATATTTTCATCTCCTACAACAAAGTTCGACTCGTCCTGACAACGCACAAGATCGGGGGGTTGTCGCTGAATGATTTCATTATGGCCGCGAAGATAGATCTGCTGATGGCTCAACGAACACCGTGAGAATGCGCCCATGACGAAGCGTACCAGTGAAGACCGCGGGGTACATAATAATTTGCAGGGGAAAATCGCCCTGGTAACCGGCGCGAGCAGGCGCATAGGACGTGCAATTGCCATTGCACTTGCCGAAGAGGGCGTTCACATCGTGGCTCACGACCGTCGGATGTTGGAGCAAGAGACAATCAAGGTCTGCGATGAGGTGATCGACTGTGGAGCGAAGGCATGGAGGGTCATCGCTGATCTGGAGAATCCGGAAGAATACGAAACACTGATCGCCCGAGCGCTAAAGACCGCAGGATCAATCGATATCGTAATTAATAACGCGTCCATTTTTTCTCCAAGCACACTCATGGATTTAGGTTTCGGAGACCTGACGCGGCATATGCAGGTGAACGCATGGGCGCCGTTCGTTATCAGCCGTGAGTTTGCCCGGCTTGTCGGGCGTGGCAAAATCATCAATCTTCTTGATACCAAGATACTCGGTTACGATCAGACGCATGTGGGATATATCCTGAGCAAACATGTGCTCTCGGTCCTCACAAGAATGTGCGCGCTCGGATTCGCTCCCGGCATCGCAGTGAACGCCGTGGCGCCGGGCCTGATCCTCCCGCCGCCGGGAAAAGACGAGAGTTATCTGGATCAGTTATCACATGCGGTGCCGCTCAAGCGTCACGGGGGGCCAGGGGATATCGCGGACACGGTCCTCTATCTGCTCAAGAGCGAGTTTGTGACCGGCCAGGTCATCTTTGTGGATGGAGGCCGGCACCTTCTGGAGGACGGCAATGGACCGCATTCTGATCAGTGATCTTCTCGTGCGTTGCATCATCGGCGTAAACGATGAAGAGAGGCGCGACAAGCAGGACGTAGTGATCAACGTGGAGATCTCGACGGACCTCAGTAAGGCGGGAAAGAGCGATCGGTTCGAGGACGCCGTGGACTATCGCGATATCAAGAAGCGGATCATGGCAGCGGTCGAGAAATCCCAGTTTTATCTGGTGGAAGCGTTGGCCGAAGCTGTAGCCGGCATATGCCTCGATCATCCGGCCGTAACGGAGGCGCTGGTGCGGGTCGAGAAGCCTTCGGCACTGCGTTTTGCGAGAAGCGTAGGAGTCGAGATCACACGAAAACGGCAGGTCTGATCATGGCGCGGGCGTTCGTAAGCGTGGGATCGAACATCGACCCCACGGTCAATGTAAGGAAAGCGGTGCGCTTGCTCGGGGCACAGACGCGTATTCTGGCGACATCCACCGTCTACCTCACCGAACCCCTTGGGCATCCCGGTCAGCCACCATACTATAATTGCGTTCTGGAGATCGAGACCGGGACCCCTCCTCTTGACCTGAAGTTGACCGTACTGCGGCGCATCGAGGACTCTCTGGGCCGATTGCGTAGCTCCGATACATTTGCGCCGCGCACGATTGATCTGGACCTCATCCTTTACGACGACATCACGCTGGCTGGGGAAGAGCTGACTCTTCCCGATCCGGACATTCTCCAACGGCCCTTCCTCGCCATCGCGCTATACGAGCTCGCACCGGATCTGGTCCTGCCGGGTTCGGCGACACCCATTGCGGACATCACTTCGGCAATGCTCCGAAAAACGATGAATCCGCTTGAGTCTTTTACCGATATGTTGAGGGGAGAGATACGTCATGGCTCTGGACACTGAAAACATTCAGAAGCTCGTTCGTGAACTGCTAATCGAAATCGGCGAGGATCCGTCCCGCGAGGGCCTCGTCGACACTCCAAAGCGGATCGCCTCGGCGCTCACCTTCCTTACATCGGGATACCGGGCCGATATCCAGAAATTGATCAATGAGGCCTGCTTCGCCCAAGAAACCACAAGCATGGTCATCGTGCGGGACATTGAGGTCTACAGCCTCTGCGAGCACCACATGCTCCCCTTCTTCGGCCGCTGCCATATCGGTTACATCCCGCGGGGCAAGGTCTTCGGCATCAGTAAGCTGGCAAGGCTCGTGGACATGTACGCGCGGAGACTCCAGATCCAGGAACGATTGACTGAACAGATTGCCTATGCGGTTAAGGACTCGATCAATGCCGACGGTGTCGGCGTCATGATCGAAGCGCGCCACCTCTGCATGATGATGCGGGGCGTTGAGAAGCAGAATTCCATGTTCGTGACATCGTCGGTGCTCGGGGTGTTCCGGGAGAACGCAGCGACCCGGCAGGAATTCATGTCCCTTATCACGCAGCCACGGCCGGGTTTGTAACGACAGTCCGCATCATACAAAAAACGGGACTTAAGGATAGTTCCGGCAAACTGTCCATCACAGGCGCTACGGGTTGTGCAGGCTTAGGCTTCTGCCTCCCGGCGGGCTCGTCACCCCGTTGGCGCCTGGCGAGTATCAGAGGCCGTGATGAGAAGTCTTGCAGAAACGGCTCCAGGGTGGTAGAGCCGCAACAAATGACAGGAGATCAGTATGTGTGATGATTGCCCGCGAGAATGATCCAACCCGCAATACCAAGCCGGTCATTTATACCATCGGCCACTCGACCCGTCCCGAAGAGGAATTTCTTGCAATTCTGAAAGCGCATGTCATAGGGCTTGTTGCCGATGTGCGATCCATTCCCAAGTCCCGGCATAACCCTCAATTCAACAGCGAAGCTATGGCTATAAGCTTGCCTGAACATGGTATCGCCTATGAACATATATCAAAACTCGGGGGACTGCGCCATCCCACGAGAGACTCTCCGAACATGGGATGGGAGAACGCTTCCTTTCGGGGTTTTGCTGACTACATGCAGACTGCGGATTTTGAGGAGGGTCTGCAGGTTCTTATTGCTCTTGCACAGAAGAAAAAGACGGCGATCATGTGCGCCGAGGCTGTCCCCTGGCGGTGTCATCGATCGCTGATCGGCGACGCGCTGCTGGTCCGAGGGATCACCGTCATCGACATCATGAGCGCGAGTTCCTTCAAAGTTCATACGCTGACGCCCTGGGCAAAGGTCATGGGTACGATCATCACTTACCCGAAGAATTAGGAAAAATCCCACCCCTCCCTATTTATTCCCTTACTTGTTCCTCCTTAAAAAATCCTTCTCCATGACCCGCCTTACGGCTTCCTTGATCTCAGGATCGTGCAGGTCCTGCAGGGCGTATTCTATCTTCTCACGCTCGTCACGGTCGAGGTCTGCACGAACGGGAAGGTCCTCTGACGTCTCCCCCCTGCGTGGCGCTACTTCTCCGAGCTTCAGCGCTATGTCCCGGATCGCATTGTGCCCCAGACGCCTGTTAACTTTTTCAATGATCTCCGGCTTTAGGAGAGAGAGTTGCTGCATCCAAGCCGGACTGTCCACAACCAGTGTCATCTTTTTACCGCGCAGGGAATATGGTTGGGCGTGCCGTGCAATGACCTTGCCGACAGCCTTCTCCCACAAACCGAAGACGCGGTATTCCTGGAGACGGCCCTCAAGTCCCTGGGCTTTCAGCATTTTCACGAGCGTAACGGAGAGCCTGTTTATTTTCCCAGCCATGGCGAATCATCATAACACATCAAGAGTTCTTTTGACAACAGGCAGCAACATGGTTATAATAATTAAATTCTTTTTTAAACCGTTTGCGGATGGGAGCAGAGGAGTATATATGCCAGAATTGCGTAAAGACCCCATTACCGGCCGTTGGGTCATCATCTCGTCAGAGAGGGGAAAGCGGCCCACGGACTTCCATGATGAGCGTACCAAGAAGCGGGGCGGCTTTTGCCCCTTCTGCGGAGGCAATGAACGAACTACGCCAAACGAGACTCTTGCCTATCGGGACAACGGTCAGCCCAACGGACCCGGCTGGCGGCTCCGGGCCGTCCCGAACAAGTTTCCGGCGCTCCAGATAGAAGGCAACCTGAACAAGCAGGGCGAGGGAATATTCGACAAGATGAACGGCATCGGCGCCCATGAAGTTATAATCGAAAGCCCCAACCACAATGCCACGCTCTCGTCCCTCCCGCAGAAGGCGATGGAGGAGGTGCTCTGGGCCTACCGGGACCGTATGGAAGATCTGAAAAAGGACACCCGCTTCCAGTATACCCTCATTTTCAAGAATGAAGGCCTTTCAGCTGGCGCTACGCTCGAGCACACGCATTCTCAGCTCATTGCCCTCCCGATCGTGCCGATCCAGGTGCAGGAGGAGATCGACGGGTGCAAGCGTCACTACGAGATCAAGGAGCGTTGCATATTCTGCGACATCATCCGGCAGGAGATCCATACCGGGACGCGCGTGGTTCTCGAGACACCGCTTTTTATCGCGCTCGCTCCATACGCCCCCCGCTTCCCGTTCGAGACATGGATACTCCCTAAAAAACATGTCTCTTGTTACGCCTGTTCCTCGAAAGAGGATTACCGGGACCTCGCCGGCCTCATGCAGAACATCCTGAGGAGAATCGACAAGGCGCTTTCGAACCCTCCCTATAATTACGTGATACACACCTCTGCGTTCAAGGATGAACAGAATGATTACTACCACTGGCACATTGAGTTCATGCCCAAGCTGACGAATGTGGCTGGTTTCGAATGGGGGTCCGGGTTCTACATCAATCCCACGCCGCCGGAGGAAGCGGCGAAGTTCCTGCGGGAAATAAATGTATGAGGATCCTGTTCGCGGCATCTGAGGCGGCTCCCTTTGCGAAGACCGGAGGATTGGCAGACGTCGCCGGCAGCCTTCCCCCGGCCCTGGCCGCGCTCGGGCATGATGTGCGCGTAGTCGTGCCGCGATACCAATGCGTAGATGCGGAAAAGTTCAATCTGAAGCATATCGCGACGTTCTACGTGCCGTTCGCGTCATGGAAGGAACGGTGCGACATCTTCGAAGGGAGGATGGGAAAGCGGGTCACGGTCTATTTCATCGGCAAGGACATCTATTTCAACAGACCGGAGCTCTACCGCACCGCCCATGCCGATTACCAGGACAATGCGGAGCGCTTCACATTCTTTTCGCGAGCTGTCGTGGAGCTTTGCCGCGAGCTGGACTTTAGCCCCGAGATTGTGCACTGTAATGACTGGCAAACCGGCCTCGTCCCGCTCTATCTCAGGATGCTGCACGGTGAGAGCACGCCTCTTGGACATGCCAAGAGCGTTTTCACAGTCCATAACCTCGGGTACCAGGGTTTATTCTGGCACTGGGACATGCGTTTTATCGGCCTCGGATGGGATGCGTTCACGCCGGAGGGGCTTGAGTTCTGGGGCAAGATAAATTTTCTCAAGGCCGGCCTGGTGTATTCCGATATCATTACAACGGTAAGCAAAACCTACAGTCGCGAGATACAGACACCTGAATACGGGCACGGACTGGATGGGGTTCTCGCAAAGCGGTCTGCGGATCTCTACGGCATCGTGAACGGCATCGATTATACCGACTGGGACCCGGCACAGGACGCCTCCATTGCGCAAAAATTCAGCGCCGCGAGGCCCAATGGTAAAGCGGTATGCAAACAGGACATCCTGAAACGCACGGGCCTTTCCCTGACCGATGCTCCCTTGATTGGCATGGTCACTCGCCTGACCGAGCAGAAAGGGCTGGACATCCTGGCCGAAGCCATTCCGGAGATCATGGCCATGGGCATGCGCATGATCATCCTCGGCACCGGCGAAGAGAAATATCATCTCATTCTGACCGATGCGGCGACGCGCTATCCTGATCAGATGCGACTACTGCTCCGGTACGACGATGAGCTCGCGAAGAGCATTTACGCCGGTTGTGATATGTTCCTGATGCCCTCTCGCTATGAACCGTGTGGTCTGGGTCAGATGATCGCGCTCCGCTACGGAACCGTACCGGTCGTCCGGAATACCGGCGGACTCACGGACACGGTCATGAACTATAATACGAATACGGGACGTGGCACGGGCTTCGTCTTTGATGACTATTCGGAAGGAGCGCTCGTTGACTGTCTGCGCCGGGCGCGTAAGATCTTTCGCGATACCCGAAAATGGAAACGCCTGATGCAGGCCGGCATGAAGCAGGACTTTTCCTGGGAAAGCTCGGCCAAAGAATACGTGAAGGTGTACCGGAAGGCATTAAGAAAAAAATAAAAAAATGCAATGTGGATTCGATCCAGGAAGGCCGATGCATTTTACAGTAAGATCTTATTGAACGCGGATACTCGCACGTTGAAATACTTCGGCCGTGGGTTGCATACGATATTTCGGCGTTCATCCACTGCGGATCTTGATTCTTTGTGATGATCTGTGCCGAACAGTAGCAGCCCCTTTTGGCCATCTGTGATTAATATATAACATTTATGGAAACGACGGAAAAAACAGCCCTGAGCATCCTGAGTGAGATTAGCCGGATATCGAATTCCTACACCGACCTCTCGGAGAAGCTCCGCCGTATCGTTGAGGTCGTAGCGCGGGGCATGGGGAGGGACGGCGCATCCGTGTTTCTCATCGACCGTTCAGGGAAGAATGTGACGCTCAGCGCAGCTATTGGTCTAAACCAGGAATCCATCGGCAGGCTGAGCTTTCCCCTCGGTATGGGCATCGCTGGATGGGTCGCCGAGCAGAAGGTGCCGCTCGCGCTCGAAGACCCCTATTCGGACCCGAGGTTCCAATATCTTCCTGAATCAGGCATCGGCCACTTCAAATCGTTGATCGCTGCACCGATCATGGACCAGGATATGTGTCTAGGCGTTATCTTCGTCCTCTCATCGTTGGTCTGGAGCGCAACATCGGCCGATATCACGCTTCTGACCACCACAGCAAACCAGCTCAGCGGAGTCATAAAAAGTGCTCGACTTTTTCAGAGCCTTCAGGACCGGCTCGCTGAGCTCTCAACCATCTACGAGATCAGTATGGCGCTCACCTCCACCCTCGACCTCGAGCAGCTCCTCTCCCTCATCGCCAGGAACAGCACACAGTCCCTCCGGGCGCAGGGCTGTACCATCCGGCTCATGAACCTGCCCGAGATAGAGCAGGATAAAACATTCGCATTATATAGCCTTGTTGGTGAAATCATTACGGTCATGGATGCGAGGCTCGGGGGTCTCGTCGTGAACAAGGTCGTGCAGGAAAAACGCGCTCTCCTCATCCAGGACGTTACGAAAGAGCCTGTTTTCCGGGACACTCCAGGGATTGCCGCGGGATCTGTCATCGGTGCCCCGCTCATATTCCGCGATAAGCTGATCGGCGTCATCACGCTCTACAACAAACAGGAGGGACAACAGTTCACCGAGGACGATGTGCAGTTCCTGACCACCGTAGCAAGCGGGGCCGCGGTGTCGGTCGAGAATGCCGCCATGTACGAGCGCATGGAGGACCTCGCGAATGAAGCCGGAAAGAGGGCGCAGGAGCTCTCCATGCTCTACGATATTGGCACGGCCATGAGCACGACCCTGAACCTCGATCGCCTTCTCAGGATCATCCTTACGGCGGCCACCATGGGCGGCAGCGGTCTCGGTTTCAATCGGGCCATCTTACTCATGACGAACGAGCGTACGAATATGCTCCAGGGGATGTTAGGCGTAGGCCCTACGAACTGGGAAGAGGCGGGCCGGGCCTGGACCGAGGTCTCGAGTAAGCACCGGAGCCTCATAGAATGGATCCAGACCGGCGAGCTCTTCGAGCACCGCGACTCGTCGCTCAATACTCTGGCACGAAGCATCAGGGTGCCCCTTGAGCCGAATGGGAACGTGCTGGCCCTCACGGTTCGCGAGAAAAGGCCTTACAACATCACCGATGCCGCTTCCAGCCCCATTGTGCCCCGGGAACTCCGGGAGGCGCTCCGGACAAACAGCTTCGCAACGGTACCGCTCGTTGCTAAAGACCGGGTCATCGGCATCATCCTCGTTGACAATATGTTCAACCAGCGGCCAATCACCGCCCGCGACCTGCGATTCCTCATCATGTTCGCCCATCAGGCCGCGCTTGCAATCGAGAATGCCATCATCCACACCAACATCGAAACCATGAACAAGGACATGCGAGCTCTTCACGAGCAACTCGTCCAGTCCGAAAAGATGGCCGCCCTCGGCGCGATGATGGCTGAAATCACTCATGAAATCCGGAACCCGCTCGTCTCCATTGGTGGATTCGCAAGACGGCTCGCTAAGAAAGTTCAAAACGGCGAAGAGAAAAAGTACATCGACATCATCATGAGCGAAGTCACCCGCCTCGAAGGGATCATCCAGGACAACCTCTTATATATTAAAGAAGTTGCCCCTCAGTTATCCGAGTCCGATCTCAACAGTGTAGTACAGGAGATCCTCACACTCTATGAGGATGAAATTGAACAGAGGAACATCCGTCTCGAGAGCAGCCTTTCACCTTCATTTCCGTACCTTATGATCGATGTGCCGCAAATCAAGCAGGCAATCATAAACATCATCAAAAATGCCATGGAAGCCATGGAAAGTGGAGGGGTCCTATCGATCAGGACCTATCCCCTCCCCGATACGCAGGAGGCTGCAATCGAGATTGGTGACACTGGTCCCGGCATCTCTGCCAAGACTATGCACAATATCTTCAACCCCTATTACACCACCAAGCCGCGTGGTACCGGGCTGGGACTGCCGATCACGAACAGGATCGTCAAAGCCCACAATGGCATAATAGAGATACGGAACAAGGAGACCGGCGGTGCGGTTTTTACGATCAAACTTCCCTTGCGGGAACGCACATAACAAAAAAGGCTGACATCAGACCATGCGTATTATAGTGGCACTCGCATCTCAAGGAGGCTGGCAATGAAGAAGATCCTGGTTGTGGACGATGAAGAAAATATCAGGCAGCTCTACAAGGAAGAGTTCGAGGAATTGGGCTATGAGGTGACGACGGTTGCAGACGGCATTCAGGCCCTTGCGGCGCTTGACACAAAGAAGTTCGATCTCGTCACTCTGGACATGCGCATGCCGGACATAGACGGCATTGAGACGCTCCGCAAAATGAAGGAAAAGAACAGCACGCTGCCAGTCATCATTTGCACGGCCTATGAAGAATACAAGCACGACTTTGGAAGCTGGTGTTCCGACGCGTACGTGGTGAAATCGGCCGACACCTCCTTGCTCCGCGAGACCGTAAAGAAGATCCTCGGATGAGTGAGCGTACGGATGTCGTGATCGAGAAGCTCGTGTATGGCGGGGAGGGCCTCGCGAGGCTCGACTCCGGCCAGGCTGTCTTCGTACCGGGCGTGCTTCCCGGTGAGCGCGTCATCATCGATATAAAAAAAAGGAGAAAAGGATTTCTCGAAGCCGATCTTGTTGACATTGTAACTCCCTCTCAGCACCGGATTCTACCTCCCTGTGAAGGAGAGAATCAGTGCACCGGCGCCACCTGGCCCTTCATAGCCTATCCGGCCCAGCTCACCTACAAGCAGGAAATTCTCCTCGATTGCCTTCAAAGAATCGGTGGGATGGAACCAAAGCAACTCCTTCCGATAAAACCATCGTCCCGCTCGGACCACTACCGCTTGCGCACACAGTTTACCGTGCGGAGCGTACAGGGGAAACAAAAGATCGGTTTCTTCCGGCAGGGGTCCCACGAACTCATCGAGGTAGAGAGCGCCCTCCTCATCCACCCGCTCATCGACAAGGTCCTGAAGGCCATTCGAAGCATGGCGGACCGCCTGCCGCTGCTTAAAGAGATACACATCAACGTGACACCGGCAGGAGAGGCCCATGTCCTTTTTTTTACCGAGATGGAATCCTGTCCACCTCTGGAGGCGCTCTGGAACGACCTCCGGAATAAAGCGCCCGAAGTGGTCGGGATCTCCGGTTTCGCACGCAAGAAAAGGACGACGGCGCTCGGGAAAAACTATCTAACGCTGGATATTGATGGCCTGACGCTTCGCGCTACGGAGGGGAATTTTTATCAGGTGAACTGGGAACAGAATAGGAACATGGTCCGTACGGTTCTCGATTTCTCCGGTTTGAAGGGAGACGAGACCGTCCTTGACCTTTACTGCGGTATCGGTAACTTCTCGCTGCCCCTCGCCAAAAAGGCAAAGACCGTGATCGGTATCGAGTCAGGGTATTCAGCGATCGAAGATGCGAAAAAAAATGCGGAACTGAACAGCATAAGGAATGTAGAATTCATCGCTGACGACATGCAGAAGGGGTTAAAGACGCTGCTCCAGAGGAAAGCGCTTGCTGACATCATCGTGCTCGACCCGCCGCGGGCCGGGGCCACGCTCAAGATCCTGGAGCGTGTGCTCGCCTTTGTCCCCCGGAAAATCATCTACGTTTCGTGCAACCCCACCACTCTCGCACGGGATCTGAAGTTTTTCAACCTTTTCGGCTTGCGTCTCACAAGGCTCCAGCCGGTGGACATGTTCCCGTATACGTATCACATCGAATGTGTGGCGGAGATGGTGAGAACAGAATAGCTCGGGAATTCATCCCATTCTCAGCACCTTTGCCCCGCGGATTTTCCGTTCCTTGAGCTCAAGGAGCGCCAGGTTTGCATCTTCGAGCCGGTACTCCTCAATGTCAGGTCTGATCGGTATCGCCGCCGCCATCCGCAAGAACTCTTCGACATCCCGTCGCGTGACGTTCGCAACACTCTTGATTTCCTTCTCCTTCCAGAGGTCCCGTGGATAATCGAGCCTGAGCAGTGAATCCTTGTCGCTATCCTCCTTCCTAATCGCATTAATCACGAGCCGCCCTCCCTTCTCAAGGTTTCTCAGGGACTCGACAAGCGGTTTCCATGCAGGAGTGGTGTCGATTACGGCGTGCAACTTCTCCGGTGCCATCTCTTCCATCCCGCCTGCCCAGACAGCGCCAAGCTCTTTCGAGAACCGACGCTCTCCCTCAGTCCGGGAAAAAACGAAGACCTTTGCTTTCGGGTATTGGTACCGCACCATTTTGAGCACCAGGTGGCCTGATGCGCCGAAACCAGAGAGTCCGATCCTGTCCCCATCCACGATGCCGGCGAGCCTCAGAGATCGGTAGCCGACGGCGCCGGCACATAGAAGCGGCGCTGCTTCAGAATCGGAAAAGATCGCTGGGATTGGATAGGCAAAATTTTCAGAGACAGCGACATATTCCGCGTATCCTCCATCGACATCCCTTCCCGTGGCCTTAAATTCGTCGCAGAGATTCTCCATTCCACTTTGACAGAATGTGCACTTCCCGCAGGCTGAATTAATCCAGGCAATGCCTACCCTGTCTCCGATCTTGAACCTACCCGCTTTGCTCCCGGCCTTTTCAACATGACCGATGACCTGGTGCCCGAGAACGATCGGGAACTTCGATGGGGGTGTCCTCCCCTCAATCTCGTCCAACTCCGTATGGCACACACCGCAGACCGATACCTTCACCAGGACATCGTGCTCTTGCGTAATTGGTATTCTCAGATCGGCCATTTCTAGGGGTAATCTTGTTTCAGGGAGGGTGGCTATACTTTTCAGCACCATGGCCTTCATTCAGATCACCTCGATCGACATCCTCCCCGCCCTGAAGTGATGGGGTTTTACGGCGCAGATGATAAAAACGTCTATGGTATTATTATAGCAGGTGAGGTTGTCAGGAGGAACAGCTGGAAAAAGCATTCAATTGGATATAATCCTCGTTAGGTGTCTAGAAGAAGTAATTGATCCCCTCAGCACTTCAGCCCAGGTCATAATACGTCAAAAAACTTGCATTTCACATCCTCTCGTCTCAACGCAAAACTTGCCGGTCCTTATGTTACGTATCCAAAGGAAAAGTCCGACACTTTCGCGAGGGCCTATTTAACCAAATCTCCATACTCTCCTGGTCTTCTATGCTTAAGAAATCCCCAAGTCTCGGATGCCGTGTTGCGCTCGTTGGGATCGATGTCCGCGAGGACAATAGCCTCTTTTCCGCCAGCAAGCTCAGAGACCATCTCTCCCCAGGGATCGACGCAGAAGCTTCGGCCGTAGAAGGAGATTCCCTCCTCCTGGCCTACACGGTTCACTCGGAAGATGAAGATGTTATTGGCAAAAGCATTGGCTGAGATGGCACGTTCCCACAGGCTGTGGGTGTTGAGCGCGGCAGCCGTGGGCGCGAACACGATCTCGGCGCCTTTAAGCGCCAAAACACGCGTGCCCTCGGGCAACAGATTGTCCCAGCAGATCTGAACACCAATCTTGCCCTGCGATGTTTCGAACACGGGGATGCCGGCATCGCCGGGTGAAAAATAGAAGCGCTCACGGTAGAGGTGCAGATCGGGAAGATGTATCTTGCGGTAAACGCCAAGCAGTTTTCCGCTGTCCATGACGGCGGCGCTGTTATAGTACTTTCCGTTTGTGGATTCGAAGAACGGGATGATGAGAACGGTCTTTGTTTCTTTCGAGAGCTGCTTAAAGCGACGCAGTGCTTCAGTGGTTGCGTCAATAGCCATGGAGAGATTGGATTTCTGTTCTTCCTTCAGAAACCAAGGTGAGAGAAAGAGTTCTGGATAGCAGATGATCCTGGCGTCCTTTTCAGCAGCCACTCCAGCCTTCTCGACGGCGCGCTGGATGTTCCGTTCTATATCCGGACCAGCGCTTATCTGTATGCCGGCGATTCTCATGCAGTCCACCTGACTTTTAACTATTTAGAGACTGAGATGGCGAGAAAACCATCTTGGAACACGGATCAACATAGAAATTGAAATCTGCCTTAATCATAATTACTCAGTGACAATAAAAATCAAAAAAGATTATAAATATTCCACATTCCTTACTTTACACCCCATGATGCTGTTCCGTTCGCATATACCGTGAAATTTTGCATTAATGACAATCAATGAGATCAGGATGAATTTCTCCATGACGCTTGAAATAATTTTGCACAAAGAGTGAGAAAGACCTGCAAAATTTGCAGGTAGTCTGAAATAATCATGTGCTCACCGAATATTATAACGATTTCATATAGATATGTAAATCTTTTTATTCTAAAAATAGAGCAAAAAAAGCTTTTATATGGATATCGCTTCTGATTGATTAAGCCGGGGAAGCATCCGACTCAATCTCATGAAGATTTAAAGAAGAGCCATCGTTTTCCCAGCCACTATGGTAGAAACCAATTATGTGCATTATGCCACAAGGAAGAGCACTGAAAAAAAATCACAAGCTGTGAGATTCATCTAAAAGTCTGCATTCTTCGTGAAGCAGGCGGAGATCGGCACGTCAGTGTTTCTTTGTGAGTCCTCCAAAGATGGGTGTAAGGGTCTCCTATAATATTTGGAGACCTCGTCTAACATTAAAATTCAAAAATCCGCTATAAAATGCATTCTCTGCATACTCGTTTAAAATGATGGCGTTTATAGCAAACCCAAGCGCGCTTGACAAACAGCATGGGCTGTTCTAGACTTGCTCTAGTCAGGAAT
>DATJZV010000046.1:0-22643 GCA_035498715.1 Nitrospirota bacterium | reverse complement strand
CAATGTTGTAGCTTTGCATCATGCTCATGAGATGAGTGACATCCATATCCGTTCTCACACATATGACAGGTTTGGTGGCGACTTCAGCCGCACTGACTTTCGCCGGGTCGACATTCTTTGCAAGAACCTTGTTGAAGATATCGCGTACGGCGACGATCCCGAAGCCGTCCGAATCATCTTTCGGTTTGACCAGCACGGATCTTATCATTTTTTTCGTCATCAGCTTCATGATCTCGTTGACGCTGGTTTCTGCTGACACGGATTCAATGGATTTATTCATCATTTCTGCAACCTTCATGGGTATAACTCCTTGGGCAAGGGCAGGTTATAATCACATAATACCAGGAGGACGGCTCCGCTCGGTCTTCCAGAGTTATAGTGCATGCGGGCGTGTGCTCCTTTATGTATCGTCCATATAATAAAACGATCTTATCATAGAAATGGATGCGCTGCAACGGGTCATTCTTTGGATTCCAGAAGCAATCGCCGAGATGACAAAAATATGAGATGTTTCTAGCAATACGGATCATTTAGTGTGATAATATGATCAGGCATGTTGGACAGGAAATGTACTGACCGATTGCCGGATGACTATGGACTTCGCTTTTCCATTCAGCCTTGCGATCGCCAAACTGCTGGCCTCAAACTATGTTTCCAGCCGCATACAGGTCAAGACAGAATATGAATCAGTGCAACGAATTCTCGCACTGTGCACCGCGCAGACCGTCAAGATCATAGTGAACATAATTCTTCTGCTGATTGCCGTCTATGGCACCGGTTGGATTCTCACTCGCAGAATGAGCGTCCTCGTCATATGTTCCGTGTACATGGCATCGGTCGTCGAAAGCCTTGTGCGGTTGCTCCAGGGACTGCCTGACATCTTCTCTCTCATCTTTGTGCACCACGGCCACCCACGCTCTTTTATCAGTACGAGAGTGCATCGGGAGGTATACCTGCGGCTTGTCGAGGCAGATGCCAGGGGTTCAATATTCAGGCGACTGTTCAAGCAGATCATGCTCCGCTCGAATGAAGAGATCGCGCGCGAGGTGGCGCACAAGGTCACCCCCGCCATCTGGAGCCGGGTGGTCGGACGGCTTATAGCTACGACAACAGCCCTTGTCGCGTATATCATCTTTTTCCGGTTCCTTGTCGCACCCTATCTGATTACCGAACACACCAAGCTAACGGTCTGGCAGGCGTTGCTCTACCCGGTTGCCTACGCGTCCGACTACTTCTTCGGCACTTCCTTCGTAAGATATGTACATTCTATCCGGTTCCGGCTGTTCAGCTAGAAGAGCTGCAATACCTCCACGTAAAGCATTGGGGCATAAAGGGGGCATGGGGATGTGAGCGACGAGATTCGACAAAAAGGATCACGCACGCGAAAAGATGAGGAGCATGCTGTCGACGGGCTTGAGAACGAATCCGAGGATTTTTTATCGATCAGACCGGCTCTCTGTCCCGCTAACCCGTCCCTCCATGGTCGAACTTGCCGTGCTTGAGGAAATGCGCGACCTGCCTTATCACCGGCAGATCTCTCATGATAAACGTGTGGGTGTTGGGGACGATGATGAAGTCGCGCATCTCCGGGAGTTTGGTGCTTTTGACCGAAACCATGCCGTCGTCAGGCCCGTCCATGAAAGCGGAGAACAGAAGATTGATGCTCAGGTTCCCCGCGATCACACCGACATCGATCCCAACGGGCTTCAAGCGATTGACCAAGGACTCTGGCCCCCTGCCGATCTGCTGGCCGGCCGGGCCGGTAATCCATCGGTAGAGGGGGATCTGCATGAGCAGATCGACAAGCTCGCTCCCCTGATTCGGCGGGGAGAGCATGACGAGCCTGCTGCCCGCAGGCACCGAATGCTGCTGGAGGTACTGACGGACGATGAGGCCGCCCAGAGAATGGCCGACAAAATGAATTTTAGCCGCTCCGGTTGCTTCACAGCCTTGTACGGCACGCGCAAGATGCGTTTCGGCAATCGTCTCGATCGATTTGGTTGTTGAGGGATAGGCGAGGTTAATGGTGGTATAGTTGAGTTCTTTTAGATGCTGCTCGAGCCTGCGCATAGACTGTCTGAAGCGGCCAAGACCATGCAGCAGGATCACACACTCGCTCGTGTCATCCCTTGTTTGATTTTCTGTGTTCACGGTGCAAAAAAGTCGTTCTTGACGTCTTTGTCACTGTAGATAATAATATATATTATATTGAAAAGCAAGGGGCAACTGATTGGGTGTCAACTGATTGGGTGTTCCCATCAAAATTCTTGCAATTTGTTCTCGCTTATTGTACTTTCATAATGGGTAACAACATTCTAAAGCTAAAGTTAGAGTTGCTGAGGAATTCCATAATAGGGGAGGTGATCGTATGGGCTATCTGGAGAGCATTAACTGGGAGATGATCAAGAGAGACCTGCAGGAAGGGCTGGAAAAAGGCGTGGCGGCAATGAAGCAGGGTGCCATCGTCGTGCAGAAGAAAGCAGAGGTACTCACCGAAGAAGGCATGCGGCAGTATAAAGTGTTAACACTCAAGGCCAGGATCCACGAGGCGATCACCGATCTGGGCGCCAAGGTCTATTCACTCATGAGCAGTGCGAAGGTTAAAAACCCTGCACTCAATACCGGGGTGAAGGACGTAATGGTCCGGATCAAGGACCTCGAGGAACAGATCTCAATACTTGAAGGGAGGGGCAGCTCAGCGCGCCCCAAAGCACGCACTAAGACACGCAAAAAGAAATGAAACCCTGAAAGCATCAACTTGTGTGTTGAACAATCGAGTCAGCATGTTGGAAATTGTAGCTAATAGCAATCGGGGCGTCCTTAGGTTTTTGGAATTTTTTTGTACGTCTTGCAGATAGGATATCGCGAACACCTGAAACGTATAACTGTATGTTCATCCCTATAGAGATGCATGGCGCTTCCGCATGAACTGCACAGCGGTCTTACTCGAACTCTCGTCCGATGAGAAGCGGTAAATTGCGTCCCGCATATTAAACAGAGATAGCGCTGTTTGCCTGTCCAGGCCTTCCCATCACGATATACGGCCTCCGATGCACACTTGGGGCAACTTATTTTTTTGATAGTGTCTTTAGACATCGTTGCTTCTGTAGCTACAGAGAAGTGATAAAAAAATATTTTAGAGGAGGGTGTTATATTCAGCTGTTACATGGAAAGGTCTTACCATTAATGTTGCTGATTCTCTGTTAAGGTTCTTGAAGATCACCTTTGCCTCAGTCTCTCTTTTACGCTCCGGCTGACTAGGATGGGCAGGAAGGCTCTTACCTTTGCTTCCTTTTTGAGGACTTCTAGGATTTCCCGGTACGGCCGGTTTACTTCCTCAACGGGAACCCCGAGCTCTTGCGCGAGTTTCTGAATGGCGCGGGCATGCTGATCATATTCTTTCTTGTCCTCGAGCGGGTTGAAGTTACTTACATTTTGTTCAGGCATATGTTCCTCCTCCCTCCCAGGGAAACCTCATTGCTAAACACCAGTTCGATGACCTCACGATGTCTTTCTCATCCCCCTCGCAATACCTTTGCGAGGAACAGCGGACAGCGGTCATAATCTTCGGTGCGACATTGACTTTCCTTTCTTTCACTATTAATGGTTGCAACTGTATTTGAGGCTGCACAATAATTGTTTATCGGTGTCAGGTAAGGGCATATTAATTCATTTTCCATTTTTGGATGCGAATCGTTCACGATGGCCCATCGAGAAATGTGCATAATTACCTCCCTCACTGTTAATATTATATTCAGAGAATGTTACATGAATGTTACAAAAATGGAAAAAATACTTTACTCCGGCTACTGACTCGTTTGGATTTTTCATCCGAAGATACAGGTAGACTACGGGCACAGCAAGCAAGACGCAGTATCGTACAATAAAAAACGATTTCATCTATTACTGCAACATGTTGGGAGTATGTAGACATTCTACTTCTGGATATTCGGGAGAAGATCCATGCAATAATGGAGAATCCAGTCCTTGAAGGTATTTATCAAAGAAGGCGAGCGTATAGACATTGATGATACTATGAACTCGTTTTGGGGAGATTTTTCCCGTAAAACCAAGCCACGATGCGAGCGGTGTCCACAAGGGACAATCGGAAAAATCAAAGTGTCCAGTTCCTTTAAGTTTCATGATATAGCCGTTGCTGCAAATTCTCTGTATTCTTCTATTCCACTCCGCTACAGAAATCTGCAATTCCTGCCGAGTCATATTCATGAACGCTAGTTCTTCATCTGATACTTCACGTAAAGAACGATCGCTTTGCAGCTGCAGGAACGGTTGCTTTACTCCCTGGCTATGAGCATTACCGAAGGGATATCCATCCATGCTGATACCCGCTTTAAAACGGCTGTCGATAGACAGTGTCTGCGCCGCTGCAGCCCCACCGAATGAATGCCCAAAGTATCCGACTTTCGTTAGATCTAGCCTATTGGTAAACATATCTTTAGGATTAACAGCATTGATCTTCGATAACTGGTCCAGTACAAACTGTGCATCTGCAACCCATTCGTTTAAGAAAGGTCTCAGCCCATCCTCTGTAAAATGGTCGAGACGATGCGCTGGGACAAGCCGACCGTCAGGAAACACTGTGCCGACAGATACGTAGGAATGATCAATGCCAACGACAACATATCCATGGCTCGCCAGTTCTTCCACTTGAAATGTGTTCTGGAACCTATGACCGTTGAAAGCATGAGAAAAAAAGAGTATGGGAAATTTTTGCCGGGATGTGGATATCTTCGCTCCTATTAGAGAATTAGACATAACATAGTGAAAGTTGCTCAACATCAGGCGGGGAATGCCAAAGACGCGTGCCAGTTCTTCGGTCAGATAGTCAATATTCGGATGATAAGGAGCTGTCAGCAGACCTCTTGAATGTTCGGCTGGATACCATATTTGGACTATAAGTTCTCGAGGATTCAAGGTTCCCCTTGAATGGTCCTCCCGTCGGGAAAAATCGATCCAATATCGTGACGCCGTTCCAACAGCATAAGGCCCCGTTGGCTTTTCAAATTTAAACACGGGAAATAAGTACGCGGGTAACGCCACCGCAATGGTTAAATAAAGAGTGCCGAATGCGACGGTTATACCTCTGGACATTGCATAAGGATTACTTCTGTGTGATGACGCGAACCTGTTATTTATCGTAAAAATAACCTGAGCTATCACGAGTGAATACGCAGGGAGCATGTGCCATCGATACCCCTCAGCCATAAAATGAGCTATTAGTGCGGCCATCGAAGTGACAGCCAAAAAATTGAATGTCACCTTATGAATGTTTCTCCATGGAAAAATCAGCCAAATCACACAAAGCAGGTTGAGAAACAGTAGAACGCACTCAAGCGGTCTCATCGTTCACATCCCATTGTTTTCTTACCATATATCAACACATTGGGCATGCACAATATAGTGAACGAAAATTCATCTCGTTTTGTCACAATGCAGCCCATATGGACAATAAAAAGGAATTTTATATAAAGATAGTAGCCCTCGTACGAAAAAGCAAGACTGTAAACGTTAAAAAAGTGAAGCCTGCTGTAACAATCAGATCAATGATTTTTGCGATTGTGCGATATAATAATAACAGGATGATCATATTCTTGTACGGACGGCTGTTCCTTAAGCCTACCGTATCAAGGAAATTAAAGACGGCGATCTGATAACTTGTAATAAATGAGTTGCGCAAGACAGCTTATAGGTAAGTAATGAAAGACAATATGGACAGAGCTAAAAAACCGAGCTAAATTTATATGGTTACGATCAAGAAAGGAGGTTTTGATATGGGGCTCTTGGAAGATGGATTGAAAGGGAATCTTGTTACCGGGTTGGCTGTCGGCATCGGCGCAGCGGTATTGGCGCCCGTGGTAATTCCGCTTTTTGCAAACATCGCGAAGCCGCTCGCGAAGGCCGCGATCAAAGGAGGCATGCAGATGTATGAGCGCGGCAAGGAGGTCTTTGCGGAGGTTGCTGAAATTACAGAGGATATTGTAGCTGAGGCAAAGGCGGAGCTGTCCGAGTCGACGGCGGCGGCTGCAGCTACCGCGCAGGCCAAAGTGGAGTCGGCTGCGCCATGATTCCTGATGCTGTCATTGCCCATGCTTCAACAGGTAGATTGCGGGTGAGGATCCCCTCACAAAAAGGAAACCTTGCAGCACTTAAGTCCCAAGGTGACCAGTTGGCCGCGTGTCCCGGCGTTCTCTCAATTGAGGTGAACCCGGCTACGGGCAGCATACTCTTGATTCACCAAACGACGATGAGTGCGATTGCGGAGTATGCTCGGTCCAAGAACCTTTTTTCCTTAGAGGAACAAAAGGGTCCGAAAGTGCCATCTGCAGATCTTCGCCGCAACCTCGGTGAGACGTTCAGAAGCGTTGACCGGCAGATACAGAATCTCACAGACGGGGATATGGATTTGAAGGGGGTCGCTCTCGTAGCCCTGATAGTAATGGGCAGCGCACAGATTTTGACCGGGAATGCAGGAGCCATACCGTGGTTCGCAGCATACTGGTATGCGTATCATCTCTACTCAAAAACAGATGAGGGTCTAAAAAAATAGTATTAACCGAATACGGGTAGGCGGGGGTTTTTCAGACTTTGTACGTAATATCAGTTACAAAGGCTTCTAAAATTAATATAGTTTATTTTCACTCCCACAGAAATCCGTTCCTAAAAATTGTCAAAATATCAAAAGGTTAAAGAGATGACCTTAAGGTTCTGTGAACCTTAGTTAGGAGGAACGCTATGAGCGACCAAAAACAAAAGGCCCCGACGAAGAAGACCGTGAAGCGCAGTGCGCGCAGCACATCATCGGAATCGGATGTCGATGTCATAACTACAACGAGTACTAAAGGAGAGGCAGACATGACGAGCGCAGAGAACATAGGCAACCCGGCAGCATCAGAAGAGATGGGGAAAGCAGGGGTTACTGTAAAAGAAGGTGTTATCAGCAGTCTGAAGGGGATTAATGAGATCGAGGCGGAAATCGTCAGCATCGTCCGAAATACGGTATCCAACACGCTGCGTGCGACAGGCTCGGTTGCTGGTGAAGCTGTTGGCATCACCAAGGACGTGGTCAAAGGCGCGATCCAGGCCACAGAAGAGGTCGGCACGGGGCTCATCTTGAGCACTAAGAGCGTGGCAAAAGGGCTAGTCATGGGCGTGAGCGACGTGGGCGGCGATGTCATTACTGTCGCGGGCCAGACCGTGAAGGGTGCTGTCAAGGGCGCGGCTGAGGTCGGCGCAGATGTGGCTATGGTAGCACGGCGTGCCGTAGATGGCGTAATAGAGGCTACGAAGGAAGTCGGCGGGAACGCAGAAGAAGTGGCGAAGGTGGCCGTAAACGGCGCTATTGATGCTGCAGCTTCAATCGGCAATACGGCAGTGAAGGCAGTCAAGGACATGCTGGTCGGCGTTGTTGAAGGAGTGAAGGAAGTCGCTGGCAGCGCGTTGCCGAAGTCAAAACCAGCCGCATAATAGACGGTTAGCTGATCGATTTTCATATACGAGGGGGATAAGGCGTGGTTCAGGCCATTCATTCGTCAGTAAAAGGACGGGCCCGATATAAAGTAGAGGGTCTGTACCGCTCAGAATCCCTGAAACAGCAGATTGAACAGCATCTTGCGCAGCACAAGTGGATCCTGAGCGTTTCGATCAATACCCTCACGGGAAGCGTACTCGTGCTGTTCGATCAGCAGAACGGCAATCATGCGGCAGCCATAGCCTCTTTGCTGCAGTCCGTGGTTGAGCGTTCCAGCGGAGAGCTGGTCCAAGGGAAGGAACACCGGTTCTCTTCTGCGCCACAGGAGCAAGGAATGGTAGCGGCAAGTCCGGTGCGCACTGCTGTCTCTGCTTCGCGCACTCCCAGTGGCAAGGAGGTGCCGAGCCTAAGGACAGTGCGCAAACAGGTTGCCAAGTCCGAGGACCAGCAGGAAGAACCCTGGCACTGCATGGCGAAGAAAGATGTGCTGCAGAGATGGGGCACATCGGCGACAGAAGGCTTGTCCGAAGAAGCAGCCCGTCTTTTGTATGCCCAATATGGTCCCAACATTCTGCCTGAATCCGTTCCCCGCTCCGGTTGGAGCATGTTCTTCGATCAGTTCAAGTCCCTTCCCGTAGCTCTCCTTGGTGTTGCCGCGGGCATTTCAGTTGCTACAGGCGGATTTGCTGATGCCGTCGTGATCATGGGGGTGGTTGTTATCAACGCCTCCATTGGATATTACACAGAGAACCAAACGGAAAAGATTATTCACGGGTTGAAGAGCCTCGTACAGCCTACGTCAACCGTGATTCGCAGCGGGATCATGATGACCATCGATGCCAAGGAGGTCGTGCCAGGCGATCTTATCGTGCTGAGACCGGGAAGCTATATCGCTGCGGACGCTCGTCTCATAGAGTCAAAACATCTAAGTATCGATGAGTCAGCGCTCACCGGCGAGAGCATGCCGGTCATGAAGACTATCAACGCGCTGCAGGAGCCTGATATCCCCCTTGCGGACCGCACCAATATGGTGTATATGGGCACTCTGGTCACAGGGGGCCAGGGCCTCGCGGTTGCGGTAGCGACAGGGCGCTTCACCGAAGTCGGGAAGATCCAGACCATGGTGGGAGAGGCGCGGCCGCCGGACACGCCCCTTGAGCGGCAGATGGACCACCTGGGTGTCCAGCTGGTGTATATCACCTTAATCGTCTGCGGTATCGTGTTTATCGTAGGTATCCTGCGTGGTTACGGTTTTCTCCCGATGCTCAAGACCTCCATAGCCCTTGCCGTAGCCGCTGTGCCCGAAGGGCTTCCGACCGTTGCAACGACGACCCTCGCGCTCGGCATCAGGCGCATGCGGGGCATGAACGTGCTCATCCGTCACCTTGACGCCGTCGAAACGCTCGGATCGGTTGAGACCATCTGTCTTGACAAGACCGGCACCATCACCATGAACAAGATGTCGGTGGTACAGATCCATGCCGGAATGCGCCGTCTCGATGTCGCTGACGGAGTGATCAGGTTGGACGGGAAAAGCGTCAATCCCTATACGGACGTGGATCTCCTCCGTCTGCTCCATCTGTCTGTGCTCTGTAATGAGTCGGTGGTATCGGGACAGGAAGGGGACTACCTTGTCGAGGGGTCTTCGACGGAAAACGCCCTCGTGAATCTCGCGCTCAGCGCCGGTGTGGAAGTCAACTCGCTCCGGGCCCAACACCCCATCTTGAAGCTGAACTACCGTTCGGAAGATCGGCATTATATGAGCACCGTACACCGTTCGAATGACCGGCAGCAGCTTATGGCTCTTAAGGGCAATCCGTCTGACGTGCTCACGCTTTGCAAATGGTACGTCAGGGACGGCCGGCAACTGGAGATGGACGACGATGCCCGCGCAGTCTTCGAAGCGGAAAATGACAGGATGGCCGGTGAAGCGCTTCGCGTGCTTGCCATGGCGTACGCCGTAACCAACGGAGACACCCGGCACAGCGATGAGATTATCCAGCAAGGGCTTATATGGGTCGGCCTCGTCGGCATGACGGATGTGGTAAGGAGCGGCGTCAAGGATCTCATCGGGATCTTCCACCATGCCGGGATCGATACCGTCATGATCACCGGCGACCAGAGCCCCACGGCCTATGCGATCGGCAAAGAGCTCAATCTAAGCAAGGGAGAGGATCTCGAGATCCTGGACTCCACCAACCTTTCACAGCTTGAGCCCGATGTCATGAAAGCGCTTGCCGGGCGTGTCCATGTCTTCGCCCGCGTGAGTCCGGCCAACAAACTGCAGATCGTCCAGGCGCTCCAGTCAGCAGGCAAAGTTATTGGCATGACAGGCGATGGCATCAATGATGGACCGGCACTCAAGGCTGCCGATATCGGGATTGCTCTGGGACACACAGGGACTGACGTGGCTCGGGAAGTGGCGGACGTGGTCCTGGAAGATGATAATCTCGAGACTATGGTCGTGGCCATTAGTCAGGGGCGGACGATCTACAACAATCTGCGAAAATCGGTACGGTATATGATTTCGAAGAACACGAGCGAGATCATGATCATGTTCACCGCTCTTGCCGCCGGCATGGGGCAGCCGTTCAATGTCATGCAGATTCTCTGGATCAACATGATCTCGGACATCTTCCCTGGCATTGCCCTCGCCCAGGAACCGCCCGAGCCCGATATACTCCTGAGGCCTCCCCGCAATCCCGGGGAACAGCTTATCAATCCGGCAGACTTCAAAAGGCTCCTCTTTGAGGCTTCCACCATCTCGGCGGGGACGCTGGCGGCGTACGGCTATGGTGTCCTGCGTTACGGGCAGGGGCCCCAGGCCAGTTCGATGGCCTTCACAAACTTTGTGACGGCAGGGCTCCTTCACGCGATCAGCCACCGATCGGAGACCCACAGCATTTTTGACGCAGAGCGGCTTGAACCGAACAACTATCTCACCATCGCCCTGGCAGCCTCACTGGGCGTGCAATCGCTTACCCTGTTCGTCCCGGGCCTTCGGAGCTTCCTCGGAATGAGCCCGCTTAATCCCTTCGACCTGCTAGTTTCGGTCGGCACCGCTGTCGCTCCTTTGCTCATCAACGAAGCGACAAAAAAGATTGCTGCTCCGCCGCTCGTGCTGTATGGCAGTACAACGGCCCAGGTTCCTGTATTGACCGCCGGGCAGATTTCCGCTATCACCTGAACAGACACCGCGCATGGAGAAAGTCAAATGAAAAAAGACTTCATGTTCACCTCGGAATCGGTGACCGAAGGCCATCCTGACAAACTCTGCGATATTATCAGCGATGCCGTCGTCGATCATGTCCTGCAAAAGGACCCCTATGCGAATATCATAGCCGAGTGCGCCGTTTCCACGGCCATTGTCTTCATTGCGGCGCGGTTCGCGACCACGGCAAGTGTTGATTATGCCAATGTCGCCCGGCAGGTCATAAACCAGGTCGACTATGACGAACGGGCCTTTAACGCCAGGACCTGCAGCGTCATCACAAGCCTCACCGATTTGCCGCAGGCAGGCCGTCCGTTGGTGGATGAACGGACCCTTAGCGAGGAGGAGATCGAAGGCATCCCCGCACGGAACCAGGTGACGGTGTTCGGATTCGCATGTAATCAGACCGCGGCCTTCATGCCGCTTCCCATCTGGCTCGCTCACCGTCTTTCGAGGAAACTTGTGGCCGTAAGGCTCCAGAAGACGCTCGACTATCTAGCGCCTGATGGCAAGACCCAGGTAGGCATTGAATATTGTGACGGTAAACCATCGCGCGTTCACAGCATCACCATTATTGCAAGCCAGAAGCGGACCGCCAGTAAAGGCGGACCCGATGTCAAACGGCTCCAGGACGATATCCGGGAGAAAGTGCTACATCCTGTTTTTCAGGACGAGGAGATCAAACCGGACGTGCACACGCGGATCTTCGTGAATCCCGAAGGACTCTTCATCGGAGGCGGTCCTGCCGTACACTCAGGGTTGACCGGGAGAAAGAACGCAATCGATACCTACGGCGAATACTCTCGCCACAGCGGGGCAGCATTAAGCGGGAAAGATCCTTCGAGGATCGACCGGATCGGCGCCTACGCTGCTCGGTATGCAGCAAAGAATGTCATCGCAGCAGGACTTGCAACCTCATGCGAGGTGCAGCTCAGTTATTCCATCGGATTTTCGCGGCCGGTAAGCATCCAGGTAGAGACCTTCGGGACCGGTAAAGTATCTGATCAAACAATAGCCGATCGTGTCGAAAAAAATTTCGACTTTCGACCAGCAGGGATCATACGCCAGTTCAACCTTCGGTACCTCCCCGCTCAGATCAAGGGCGGCTTTTATCGCAAGCTTGCGGCGTACGGTCATGTAGGAAGAATGGATATCGGCCTGCCCTGGGAATTGACTGACAAGGCGCCTCTCCTGAAAGGGTGAGGAAGACATGCTAAAGGTAGACAAGTCATGCATGAGATAGAGACAAGGCACGTAAAGGGCCAGACGCTTGTTCTTCTCGTAACAAGCGTCTATTTCTTCGTTGAATTAATCGGGGGGCTCTATTATCACAGCATTGCCCTCGTGACCGACGCATCGTTCATGGCCGTCAATATCTCGGGGCAGGTTATCGCGCTCTGGGTTACAAGAATCGTCCGCAGACAGCCGGACAAGGTCAATACCTTCGGATACGAGCGAGCGAAAGTGTTGTCGGGCTTGTTCAATGGGATCCTGGTCGGCTTTATACTGTTCTATGTTTTCACGGAAGCATTCCAGAAGATCCTGCACCCCCAGCCCATTGAAGCGGACAAGGTCCTCGTCATTGCTGTCCTGGGTCTCTTCGCGAATGCTTTCGGCCTTGTGCATCTCTACAAATATGCAAAGGATGTGAACATCAAAGGGGCGCTGCTTCTCATCCTGAATGATACTCTTGGCTCGGTCGGTGTCATCGGTTCCGCCATTATCATACGATATACCCATCTTTATTTTGTGGACCCGCTCGCCGGCATCCTGATCGGATGTTTGGCGGCGTATCCGACCTATTTTTTGATCAGGGACAGCGTGAAGATTCTGATGGAGGGGACTCCTGCCAGGATCGACATCGATGACGTCGTAGGATTTCTGCATCAGTCGTTCCCCGCAATACATCATGTTAAGGATATGCACATCTGGGGCCTGTCCCCGGAGAAGGTTATCCTGGTGGCAAGAATCAGGACGAACGGGTCAGGCTACGGCCGTGACACTATGAAGATGATGAAGCGTCTTCTTCGGGAGAAATTCGGTTTTTCTGATGTGTATATTGAGGGATATGAGGAGAAGCAAAAGGAGGAGGCGTCAGATTCAATGCGGGCATCGATCAGTCCCGGTCACTGAGCAGATTGATCAAGGTCATGGTGTGCAAGAGGTCTAACCAAATGGCCTGTTGCAGGAAGGTTCATAATGAAGGAAAACGCGTTATATGAAAATGTAGCAGAACAGCGGCGTCACCAGGCCGCTATTGAAAACGTGGCACAGGACCTTCGTCGTTCTATAGAGAGCGTTAATACAGTGTACGAGATCGTGTTGGCGCGGTATAAGAAAAAAGCCCGTATTAAGGACTTCCTTTCACCACTTGTCACCAAGCGGGTCAAAGAACTGCTTCGGGATAATACGTTGCCGTCTGACATAGAAGGTAGGAGAAGTCGTTTTCAAGACTTGTGATCATCGGCGGAATATGCTGATAAACGCTGTGTCATGAGCATGAGATGCTGGTGATCGTTTTGCTATTTTCTGGATGTGGGAATTAAAATTTTCTACAAAGGGTTGAAATGAATAGAAGAAAATAGAAGTCAATTCCAGAGGATTCTCGGAACCGGAATATACTTAAGTCATTGGCCTTTGTTAGAGCAAGATTGCCAGAAATGATAATCCCGTTCCTTGAAGAGCAGTATCAATGAAAGATCCGGTGACAGCCTTGGTAACGATATTGTATGCCTTCGCAGTCGCTTGATGTATCACTTGATCGTTGGTGATTGTTTTGTCAGGGTAATAGAATCCGGCCCTCTCGAGGGTTTTCAGGATGTCCTGATGATTGATCTCTTTTGGGTTGTAGTTGATCAAGAGACTTCCTGTTGTAATATTGAAATCAGCGGTTCCGATACCGTGACCCATGTTCACGAGAGCCTTTTGTACATCATAATGGACTGCGCTGTTCTTGAAGAGGGGGTTTCTGACCCGCAATCTGCCTGGAACGTTATGTACATAACTGTGCATCTGGTAAGCCCTCCGTGCAAGAGATTTTGGTGTATCCTTTACAGTCAGGGTAATCGGAGCACCTGAATCGCAACACGTTTGCTTCCCGCTTGTACACATGCATCGCGAGCCCACATGTGGGACAAGTCGGCCTTGTTTTCAGTACATGCCGCTCAGATCCGAGAAGAAATTGTCTGCCACACATAATACATTTGAAACGTTGCCTGTCGCCATGCACGTGACCATATCTATACAACGCTTCGGAACTACATGCCGGACATCTGAATGCGAATGCTGTCGCCATGGCACTTTTACCTCTTTTCATGGTTAGACAATACAATATGAATGTTACAATTATGTTACAAAAAAGTTAAGTTATTGTTACATGAAGACCGTTGCTGATGAGGTTACAAAGAGGATGAAAATTATTTACAGGACATGTCATGGGCTTATTTATGAATCCCGTGACATTAGCTTCTCCAGCAGCGGTTTCCGGTGATTTTCATCCAATCATCGTATGTGTTTAGGGGACAATTTTGGGAGCATTTTTTGGAGTGCATTATAGCAGTATGAAGAAGCAAGAATATTGTTATGGAAAGCCTGATCTCTCATGAGATAAACTTGAAAATATCCAGAACGGCTATGGGTATGGTAAATCTATCAGGAGGAGACAGATGCCAGGACGCGGCACACGTAATTACAATAATATCGATAGCGCTAAAATTGAATTGATGCTCGATGAATTAATCGCTCGTGGCTGCATAATAGCAGGGCATAATCCATGGGACGTTGCAACTCATCTGCATGGCATAAAATTAAGGGCAGAATGGAACGAGGCGACTTCACACTTGACCATATCCATCGTGCGCAGAAATTGGTATGTTTCTCATGAGACAATATGGAGCAATGTTGACTCACTAATGCTCCATATGTGAATGTGGTGAGATCATATCATTTGAAGATGACATCAAAAAGATGGTGTAAATAGGAGGAGCGAGAGAAACACTGCAAAAGCATTTATTCGAGAGATCAAACCCTTATCAGATTTATATGTGGTAATCGAAAAAGGTCGACGATTTTATTTATTGCTCCATACTTCTTGGATATAGAGAGACCCATCTTCTGGGCATCGCGCGAAGAAAGGCCCAAAGATGAAATGGATATGCATGTGATAAAAAAATGCTTAATGACCTGCCGTTTTAAAAGCCGAGCGGATCCCAGGATCTAAACATATTCACTTCATCGCCGGGGTTCGGCAGGCCAGCGATTTTCCAAGCTGTGACCGGGTCCATGAATTGTTCCGTGACGCAGTTCCGGGGCTGGTGGACATTTTTGCACACAAAGCGGACGATCGGGAAGAAGCGGTGCTTCAGGTAATACGTTCTCAGGAACTTAAGGATATCAATCTTGTCATCCGACAGCTCTCCGATTCCTTCCCGCGCAGCAAGCGCGCGTGCAACCTTTTCAGTCCAGTCTTCAAGCCTTGCAAGGAATCCATCTTCGTCCACGGTTATGGACAGCCCTTCATGCAAAATGACGGGCATGAGTCATCCTCCTCCTTGAAGCCATTATAAAAGGCCGGCACGATGCCCAGTTACGCCACATATATCAATACCTTTGTCCCTTTCCCCGCTGTGCTTTCGAACCGCATGTCCCAGCCGTGGGCTTTCACCAGGTGTTTGACGATCGCGAGGCCGAGCCCGGTGCCTCCCATGCTACGCGAGCGACCCGGATCGACACGGTAGAATCGCTCTCCGAGCCTCGGCAGATGCTTTTGCGGTATCCCGATGCCCGTATCTTCCACGAAAAGATAAACTTTGCCGTTCTCCTCCGCGACGCCGAAAGTCACCCGGCCTGTTTCGGTGAACTTGATCGCGTTGTCCACGAGGTTCGTGAGGATCTGGATGAGCCGGTCCCTGTCCGCTTCAATAGTCCTCGGTTCGGGAGGGATTTGTGCTTTGATCGCGAGGTTCTTTTCAGCAGCCTTGTCCTGCAGCATGGTAAGGATATGCTCGGTGACCTCCTGCATGTCGACGCTTGATTTCTCCACCCTGATGACGCCCAGTTCGATCTTCGAGATGGTCATAAGATCATCGACGAGACCATTGATACGTTCGCTGTTTGACTTGATGGTCTGCAGGAATTTGACAGCATGCTGCCGGTCGTCGAGCGCACCTTCCAGAAGGGTATCGGCAAACCCCTGAATGGCCGTTATCGGTGTCTTTATCTCATGAGAGATGTTGGCGACGAAATCTGTTCTTGTCTGCTCGAGCTTTTTAAGCTGCGTGATGTCGTGGAAGACTGCGATAAATCCTGAGGGCTCGCGTTCATTATAAAAGAGCGGGGAAACCTGGACGACAAAATGTTGCTCCCATGGGGAATCGATTTTTATTTCGGCGATCCCAGCAGCCTGCTGCTTTTGCACATTTTCCACGAGCGACAGGGTTTCGCTGTTTCGCATGACATCGATGAACGGCCTTCCCTGAATTGCGTTCTCTCCAAACATTTTTCTTGCAGCAAGGCTTGACAGCAGAATGACACCGCGCGCGTCGACGATGAACAGGGCATCCGGAATACTTCGCAGGATCACATTCAACCGATGCTGTTCCTCCTCATGGCAGGCGATACTGTTCTTCAATTCTACGGACATTGTGTTCAAACTCTCGGCGATCTCGCTGAACTCTCCGGCCCGTTCGAAGAAAAGCTTTTTGCCGAGCTCCCCCCGGGCGATGGAACGGGAAAAATCCCGTATCTGGGCTGTCAGTCTTCTGATACGTTCTATCTGCCAAAAGGAGAACATACCGGTTGCCAGCAATATCGAAAGGAAAATGGACAGGATCTTAATCCTTAGGACATTGATCGACTGGTCGATTTCTTGGAGCGGCACGCTGAGACGGATGAAGCCTTCAGGCTGTGAGCCCTTTATGATCTTTTGAGCTACATAGAGTAAGTTATATTTCAGCGTATCACTGAACCGGATGGCCATGCCGATGCCGTTCAGGGATGCTTGCTGGATCTCCTGCCGGTGCGCATGGTTGTCCATGTGGGTAGAATCGGTATCGGAATCCCCGATCACTCTCCCGTCCAGCGCGATGATTGTCAACCGGCAGCCCATTTTTTGTTTAAGCTGCTGGCAAAGGACATCGAGCGGAGACGATGTTCTGAATGACATATCATCCGCTATCAGGGCCACCTCAATGACGAGATTGTCCCTGAGGTTCTTAATGTGGCTTTCGCGGACGGCATCGGTGATATATAGTTCGGTAACCAGCACTGCCAGGACCATGATGATTGTATAGAGTATGAATATCCGTCGGAAGATCCCTCTGGTTTCAATATTCTTATTCGACATAATAGCCTACACCTCTTCGGGTCTTGATATAGATAGGGTCGGAGGGGTCATCTTCAATCTGGGTCCTCAAGCGCCGTATATGCACATCAACGGTCCTCGGCTCAACGAAGGACTCGTCCTTCCATACGGCGTCGAGGAGCTGTTCGCGGCTGAATACCCTGCCTTTTCTTTCGGCGAGAAACAAGAGTAATTTGAACTCGGTCGCGCTGAGGCGCAGGGGAATATCTCTTTTTGTAACGGTATAAGTTTCCGTGTTGATGCGCAGATTGCCGATATGGATGGCCTTGTCCTTGGCCGGTCCTTCTCCGGACCGTCGAAGAATGGCTTTCACCCGAGCAAGGAGTTCCTTCGGGCTGAAGGGTTTAGTCATGTAGTCGTCGGCGCCGGTCTCGAGACCGCGTATCTTGTCTGATAGTTCTCCCCTTGCGGTTAGCATGATGATGGGCATGGCCTCCGTCTTTGGATTGCTCCTCAGCATGCGGCAGAACTCCACGCCCTGGATGCCGGGAAGCATGAGATCGAGAATGATGAGGTCATATTTGCTTTTCCGGACCTTCTCGAGCGCATCCTCGCCATCAGGGGCTGTGGAAACTTTAAAGCCTTCCTTCTTGAGATTGTAGGCGACAAGCTCTACCAGATCGGGCTCGTCATCCACTATCAATATCTTTTTTGTATTCATACTGAACAGACTCCTAAACTGACCGATTTCTTTTTAATTAAATACCTATAGGAAGCCATAAAGCTAGCTTCGTAATTATTACTCATTTTATTGATTTTGTCAAAACCTCTGTTTGCTCTCGGACGGAATTATTGTCTTGGATATGGTACACTTAATACCATGATCGTCATCGAGCCCTACCAAGGAAGGCCGGTCGCGGAACACCGCGTGGAGATCGTTGAGCGAAAAGGCACAGGCCACCCTGATTATATGTGCGATTCCATCATGGAGGCCATATCCGTCGAGCTCTCCAAGGAATATATAAGGGAATTCGGCACGGTCCTTCATTATAATATCGACAAAGGGCTGCTCGCTGCCGGGAAGGTGGACAAGCGGTTCGGGGGCGGGAAAATCATGAAACCCATGGAGCTCACGATCGGCGATCGGGCAACGTTCAAAGCGGCCGGGAAGTCGATACCCGTGGCTGATATCGCGATAGAAACCGCACAGGCCTGGATCAGAAAAAATTTGAGATTCGTGGACCCGGAAAAACATGTGAAGTACCGTGTGGTGCTCGCCCCAGGTTCTGCAGAACTCACCGATATTTTTTCCCGTCCCGGCTCGATGCTGGTGGCGAACGATACGTCCGCTGCCGTCGGCTACTATCCGCTGAGTCAGTGCGAGACCGTCGTCCTGGAGCTGGAACGGTATCTCAATTCGAAACCTTTCAAACGCCGAAACCCGGAGAGCGGCGAGGACATCAAGGTTATGGGGCTAAGGACCGGGAAGAACCTCGATCTGACGGTTGCCATGCCCCTTATCTGCAGCGCTATCCGTTCCGAGCGCGATTATTTCGCAAAAAAAGAAAAACTGCAGGGAGAAATGCAGAAATTTGTGAGAAAGTTATCGGGATTTTCGAATATCAGGATCCACTTCAATACCCTTGACGAAAAAGGGCGGGGGCTTGGAGGAGTGTACCTGAGTCTTCTCGGGACATCTGCCGAGGATGCGGACTCGGGCCAGGTGGGGCGCGGAAACAGGGTGAACGGGCTGATCTCCATGAACAGACCCATGGGCACCGAAGCAGCGGCAGGCAAGAACCCGGTGAGCCACGTGGGCAAGATATACAGCGTGCTCGCACACAAGATAGCACGGGAGCTCTATGAGCATATCGAGGGGATCCGCGAAGTGTATGTCCTACTCCTGAGCAGGATCGGAATGCCTATTGACAGGCCGCAGATAGCCACCGCACAGGTCCTTCTCGAACGGCGGAGAAAGGTCCGCGAGATCACCCGGGCGGCGGAGCATATTTTCGAGCGGGAGTTCTCCGCCTTGAAACTGTTCTGCAGGGATTTGAGCCAGGGCAAGTATCCCGTGTGCTGAGAAGGGCCTGATGTTTTAACGGGGACATGAAAGCCGTAATGGTACGAGCCACATCGCATCGTCTGAACGGATTTACAAATAGCGAATATTCAATGCTATAATAAAATTAAAGATCAAATGAATAAAGGCATGACCTTATGAGGAGGGAATATGAAAAACGTAAAGTATTTTTTGATCGTTGTTTCATTGCTCTTCCCTTTTTACCTCGCGTACGGTCAAGAGGCAAAACAGGAAGGGCATGAGCACTCTTCGATGAAGGAAAAACGCGTGGTCGCGACCGTTGACGCGGATGGAGTGCAGCGCGTGTCGATCAGTGGCGGTGAGTATTACTTTGACCCGAACTATATAGTGGTCAAGGTGAACGTGCCGGTCGAACTTAAGGTTAAGGCAGCAGAGGATTCGTCCTGGCTTGTTCCCCATTCTATCGTTGTAAAAGCACAGGAAGCAGGGATCAATTTCAAGGAGAGTCTTAGCAAGGAGCCGAAATCGGTAAAGTTTACCCCCACTAAGATCGGCAAGTATCCTTTCTACTGTGACAAGAAGTCGCCCTTCGGTAAGAGCCACAGAGAAAAGGGGATGGAAGGCGTAATCGAGGTCGTGGAGTAAGGTAATACAGGATGTACAGATGACTGTCGGACGATGAAAGGTAATTTTGTTATATGCCGTACCCTCTAGTGGACACACATCTTTTTCCCTCGCTCCGGTTGGTTCATGCCAGTTATAATTCTCTCGTGATGCTGCTGTTTTTCTATCACGGCTGGCTTGGGATAACGATCAGGCGTGCGCGAAAGTCAAAAGCACCTCTGCCTCTTGCGGCGGTCAAACGGCATCGCAAAACAGGGCCGGTTCTGGCCATAATGGGTGGGTTCGGTTTCCTGATCGGGTTCTCCCTTACTCTGCTCGACAGCGGAAATATCCTCGAATTTCCTGCACATTTCATTGTAGGATGTTCTATTGTTCTTTGCCTTCTTTCTACCTTCCTCATTTCCCGGAAGATCAAAGGACCCGATTCACCGTATAGGACCCCGCACTTTGTTCTCGGCATCACCGTCCTTTGTCTCTATCTTATTCAAGTTCTCCTCGGCATCGGGGTGTTGTTCTAAGTCATCGACGAACAAAAAGCTGTCTGCGCGATATCCCCGAAGCCCCTTTCACGGACTCCGCAGATTGGATCGCCGTGGTCAAGTCCTGAGAATGAAGAGGGTGGGCTGCTCTGCGCCGGCCCCCGTGTTGCAGTAGACGGCACGCTGTGTAACTCCTGGTAAGTCCCGCATATCCGGTTAGCTCTCTGCACTCGCCGCTAAAAAAAGCTTGCAACACACCTGTAAAATCAGTAATATAGAACATTGTGAAAAAAATCAAGGATTTCTTTAAAAAATATTTTATCACTGGCCTGCTTGTGATCATTCCTATCTGGGCGACCTATTATGTTCTGTCCGGCCTCCTCAGCGTGATTGACGGGATGCTGGGCGACCTGCCGAGGCATTTCTTAGGGCTGAAATTCCCCGGCTTGGGTATTATCACCCTTATTGTTTTCGTATTGCTCGTTGGTGTGCTTTCCGCCAATTACCTCGGTACTCGTCTTGTCAGGTTTAGCGATCACATGATGCAGAAGGTACCGCTTGTGCGCGGGGTATACACGACGGTCAAGCAGATCATGGAGACCTTTTCGGTCAAGCACAGCTTCCACGGTGTGGCGCTCGTGGAGTATCCGCGGAAAGGATGCTATAGCATGGGGTTCATGACCGGCGAAATAAAGGGTGAGTCCCTCGGGTTTCCTGGAAGGTTCATCACTGTCTTTGTCCCGACGACGCCGAACCCCACGGCGGGTTTTCTCCTCATCCTTCCCGAAGCCGAGGTCAAGCAGCTCAATATGAGCGTGGACCAGGGGATGAAATTCATCATCTCGATTGGTCTCGTACCTCTTAGCGAGATCAATGTCCAGAAGCTTGCCTCGCAGCACATGCCGGAGGTCCATTCATGAAACCGACCATCGTTATTCTCGCGGCCGGCCTTGGAACGCGGATGAAATCTGGCCTTGCTAAGGCGCTCCACCTGCTCGCAGGCCGCCCGATGATCCAGCACATCCTGAGTACCGCCGCGGAAGTCGATCCCGAAAAGATCATTCTCGTCCTCGGTCATCAGGCCGACAGGGTGAGGAAGGCGTGCGAGGAGTACAAAACGGATTTTGTGCTACAGGCTGAACAGCTCGGCACCGGTCATGCCGTGCGTCAGGCGAAAGAAGCTATTGCGGCTGCGGCCGGGCCGGTAATGATCTTGTGCGCTGACACCCCACTCCTCATGAGCGGGACGCTCACGGCCCTCACCGAACTTCATGCGAAGTCGCGCGCCGCGGTTACGCTCATCACCGCAACGGTGGAGAACCCCTTCGGCTACGGCAGGGTGGTACGCGGAAAATCCGGCGTCATGCGCGTGGTCGAGGAGAAGGACGCCACGATGACGCAGAAAAAGATCAGGGAGGTGAACGCGGGCATCTATTGCTTCGAGAAGAAGTTCCTGCTCTCGTCCCTGGAGGGGCTCGGGAAGAACAACGCCCAGGGAGAGTACTATCTCCCCGATACCATAGAGCTTGCGAGGAAGAAACGGCTTGTGGTCTCAGCCCTGCCGTGCGATGATCCTGATGAGGTCATGGGCGTCAATTCGAGATACGACCTGAGCCGCGCGGAAAAGATCATCGGTTCCCGGATAAACCGGAAGTGGATGCTTGCAGGCGTTACCATGTTCGATCCGGACTCTGTTTTTATCGGAAGCGATGTCTCCCTCGGCCGTGACACCATCCTGTACCAGAATGTACGGCTTGAGGGAAAGACCACGATTGGCGAAGCCTGCACCGTATATCCGGGCACACGGATCGTGAACAGCGCGATTGGAAACAATGTGTCGGTGAGGGACTGTTGCGTGATCGAGGAGAGTGACATTTCCTCCGGCGCTTCGGTGGGCCCGTTCGCCCACTTGCGGCCAAGCTCCGTTATCGGCGAAAAAGCCAAGATAGGGAATTTCGTTGAAGTTAAGAAGTCAACGATTGGCGAGGGGAGCAAGGCAAACCATCTCGCCTACATTGGCGACGCGACCATCGGCAAAGATGTGAATATCGGAGCGGGCGTTATTACCTGCAACTATGACGGGTACGCGAAATATCCGACCGTGATCGAGGATGGCGTATTCGTGGGCAGCGATGCACAGCTTGTCGCCCCGGTAAAAATAGGGCATGGTGCTCTCATCGCAGCCGGTGCTACGATTACCAGGAATGTTCCTGCGGATGCCCTGGCCATCAGCCGCACTGACCAGGAGATACGAGAAGGCTTCGCGAGCCGCAGAAGGAAACGGAAACAGGAGAAAGATAAAGATCCAAAATAACAAGCACCAAGCCTTAAGCAAGTTCCAAACACCAGGTGCCGACAGCAAATGGTTTGAACATTGTGATTTTGAATTTGGATATTATTTAGAATTTGCGATTTGGGATTTGAGATCTTGAAAAAGAGGGGAGTATAACAACTCATGTGCGGCATCATCGGATACATCGGCAAAGACCCGGCGG
>DATJZV010000045.1:0-9519 GCA_035498715.1 Nitrospirota bacterium | reverse complement strand
ACGAATACCTTTCGCTGCGCAAGGTCCACGCGCAAATTCTGATCGATAAAAACAGGCTCCTGTTGATCCACATTCTGTCTCGCTGCATGTCGCAGCGCAACGCGAATTCTCGCCAAGAGCTCTCCTGCATTGAACGGCTTAGTCAGGTAGTCATCGGCGCCGGCATCGAGCGCCTTGACCTTGTCAAGTTCCTGTTCCCGTGCTGATATGACGATTATGGGCGTTTGTGTCCATTCGCGCAATTTTTTGGTAACCTCCAGACCGTCAAGATCGGGCAACCCCAGATCGAGGAGCACCACATCGGGATTGCGCGTGGTTGCGTGCATGAGGCCCTCTTGTGCAGTAGCTGCCTCTACCAGACGATAGCCCTGGCTCTGGAGCGTTATTCGCAGAAAGCGCCGCATTTGAGGCTCATCTTCGATCAGCAAAATAAGTTCTTTCTCTTCAAGCATCAACTTCTCCCGTAACGCCGTCATCCATAAATCTGAATCCTCAAAGGTGCGAAGGACGCGAAGAGAGGCAGGTATAGGTTTTCAGCCTGCTCTTACGGCTTGCGCTCTTTGCGGCTTCGCGGTAGATTTATTTTTGCTATTTGCCAGATCTTCATCTGTAGCCGGTCGGCTCGTGTTGGTTCACAGATATACATTCCGGCGTCATCGGTCCTCAGACTCTTCTTCTCGTTTCGGCGGTGGTGGTAGGCCGGCCGAAGACAGGGTAAAGCGGAACACGGCGCCGCCGTCAGGCCGGTTTTCCGCCCAAATTTTGCCGCCATGGGCGTTGATGATGGTGCGGCAAATAGCCAGCCCGAGGCCGACGCCGCCGCCCGTTGCCCGGCCGCTCACAAATTTTTCAAAAATGCGCTCTTCTTCTCCGGGGGGGATGCCGGGACCGCGGTCATCCAGAGAAACGGTCACCGTGTAGAAAGACTCCGATGCCGAGAGTTCGAGAGGCGTTCCTTTGGGAGTGTACTTTATGGCATTGTCGAACAGGTTCACCAAGACCTGTTCGATAAGCAGGCCGTCGAAGGGGATGAGCGGCAGGTTCGCCGGAAGCTTCACGGTTACGGGATGATCCTTAAGACGGTCTCCGAGACGGTTCAACACCACACCCACGATCTCCTCGAGGGACTGCCATTCCTTGTTGAGCTTAATCGCACCTGATTCAAGCCTCGTCATATCGAGCACGTTCTTGATGATGAGGTTCAGGTGCTCCGCCTCTTCCTGAATAGTCTTGACCAAATCGAGGCGGCTCTCTGTGTCGATCAGGACATCCCCCTGGAGCAGCGTGGTCGCGGCGCCGGTGATCGCCGAAAGCGGCGTTCGCAGATCATGGGATATGGAACTGAGCAGCGTGTTTCGCAGGCTCTCGGTTTCCGCCTTGAGCAGGGCGCGCTGTGCCGCCTCACCAAGGAAAGAGCGCTCTATGGCAATCGCGGTCTGGTTCGCAAATGCCTCCAGATAGTGAAATTGTTCAGGCTCGAAGCCATCCGTCTCGGTTTTCGGGAGGATACCAACAACACCGATGGCTCCAGCAGAAGCGACCAGCGGCAAATACAGCGCCTTCGCGCCGGGCAGCGTATCGGATCCCAGGCCTGCGGCCTGACGGTGTTCGTATACCCACTGTGCAACGCTCAGTTCCTGCTGGTCCGGGGTAAAAGCGAAAGCGCCATTCGTTACAGGCGTCAGACGGTTCTGGTCATCGGTGATGAGGACAACAACCTGGCTATCGAACATCTCACTGATATGTTTCATGGCGATCTCGCTAAGTCGTTTCGCTCCCCGTTCGCGGACCAGGTCCCGGCTTAAGTTATACAGGGCAGCGGTCCTGCCCTCCCTCAGCCTCGCTGCTTCCGCCTGTTGGCGGACCCGGAGCGTGAGCCTGCTGATGACGAAGGATACGATGAACATCACGATAAATGTGAAGAAAAATCTGATATCGCTGACCGCGAAGCTGTAGTAGGGAGGGATGAAGAAAAAGTCGAAGGCAGCGATGCTCAGGATCGCAGCGAAGAGGGACGGCCACGTGCTGGTCCGGCTCGCGGTGAACACGACGCCGAGTAGGTACACCATTGCCAGGTCTAGCCGTTCGAAATAAGGGAACATGAGTGATGCAATGCCGGTGCAAAGCGATACGGTGAGAAGACTCCAGAGCCATTCTCTCTTACGCCCCGTGCGGGGCGCACGCTTCAACGGCGGGTGCAGATGCGGGGCGGCAACGTCTCCGCTGATGACATAGACATCGATATCGCCGCTCCCGCGCACAATCTCGTCCAGTGGAGAGCCGAAGAGCTTGTCCTTCCAGCGGGCATGGGTCGGCTTGCCGATAATGATCCTCGTCACGTTCCTGTTGCGCGCGTAAGTGAGGACTTCCTCGCTCATCCTCTGCCCGCTCAACGTTACGCTCTCAGCGCCCAGGCTTTCCGCCAGCCGCATGTGATCGGCGAGTTGCTTGAGATCGCCTTCCGAAGGCCGCACCTGTGACGGGGCCTCAACGTGGACGGCGATCCACTCGGCGCGCAGCCCCGCGGCCAGCCTTCGTGCCGCGTGGATCAGACGGATAGAACGGGGATTATGGCCTACACAGACCAAAATACGTTCGCCGGCGGGCCAGATATCCTTGATCCCCTTGTCCTGCCGGTAGACCTGCATCTGCTCATCCACGCGGTCAGCGGTGCGGCGGAGTGCCAGTTCGCGGAGCGCGATCAGGTTGCCCTTGCGAAAGAAGTTCTCAATGGCCGCGGCCGCCTGTTCCGGCATGTACACCTTGCCTTCCCGGAGGCGCTGGAGCAGGTCGTCGGGGGGCAGGTCGATCAGCTCGATCTCGTCAGCCCGGTCGAGCAGAAAGTCGGGGACGGTTTCCCGGACGTTGATACCCGTGATCTGCGAGACCACATCGTTCAGGCTTTCGAGGTGTTGGACATTCATGGTGGTATAAACGGAAATACCCGCGCCGAGCAGCTCGTAGACGTCCTGCCAGCGCTTCTTGTGGCGGGATCCGGGGGCATTGGTGTGGGCGAGCTCGTCAACCAGGATGATTGCGGGCTTGCGGCGAAGGGCAGCATCGAGATCGAATTCCCGCAACGCTCGCCCGCGGTATTCCACGTTGCTGCGGGGCAATACCTCCAAGCCTTCGAGAAGCGCCTCGGTTTCCCTGCGGCCGTGGGTCTCGACGAGCCCGACAACGATGTCCACACCCTCAGTTCGTTTCTGACGCGCGGCCTCGAGCATGGCATAGGTTTTCCCGACACCGGGAGCAGCGCCGAAGAATATCTTCAGCTGCCCCTCGCGGCTCCGCTCGGTTTCCCGGCGCACTCTGTCCAGAAGCTCGTCGGGACTAGGTCTTCGTTCTTCCATTAATACTCCCTGAGATGATCAAAATGCGAGGGATGTCCTATTTTTATATTGTCGCATTTTTTATAGTGGGTGTAAATGCTTTTTTACAATGGACCCTTGCTGCTTAACGACTTTTACAGGCGCGCTACTATTCTCTTTATCGTTGTATCGAGTGTGCTAAAAAAAACGGGACCCCCCTACAGAGGGGCCCCGCATTGTCGGTGCTCACTATAGATTGAACTAGTTACATTTGTCACCTAATGAAATGATGAGGCTCGCAACATCGCCTTTTTTCGCGATGTCACCTACTTTCAGTTCGCCTTCTACAATCTCGCCTTTCAAATAATCATCTCCCACATAAGAAAGCACCTTGATCTTTCCTACTTCCTTGAGCTCGTGTTTCGGACCCTCACGGTACACGACGAGAACGTCACCGATGCTGATTGCCTTTTTCACCTCCGCTGTTCCGCTTTGGAACAGGCATACTATGGTGCCCTTTTCCATGATCCCCTTGGCAGCCTTCTCTTCGCGTTCCTCTTGGAGGGGAGACCAGGAAACGGCGTTTGCGAGCTGGGGTAGTCCCATGCATAAGATCAGCAGAACGGCAAGAAGCTTTCCGATCTTTTTCACGTTTTATTCTCCTCAGTTACTTCTGGTCGTCGAGTGCCAGGTTCAGTTCCAGAACATTGACCACAGGCTCGCCAATCAAACCGAGCCAGCGATTATCAGTGTTCTTGGCAACGATGTTGCGAATCCCGGCATCCTCGAGTCCTCGGGCCTTTGCCACTCTATGTATCTGATATTCAGCAGCAGCAAGGCTGATATGAGGATCAAGACCGCTTCCCGATGCAGTAACTAAGTCCACTGGAATCTTTGCCTGATTTCCCGGGTCAGCCGCACGTAAAGCATCTATACGAGCTTGCACAGCTTTTACGAGGTCAGGATTGTTCGAGCCGAGGTTGGAGCCGGTCGATGATCCGCCATTATAGGGATAGGGGGAGGTCGCAGAAAGTCTTCCCCAGAAATTTTTAGGATCTTCGAACTGCTGACCGATTAGCGATGAGCCGACCGGTTTTCCGTTCTTCACGATGATACTACCATTTGCTTGCCGCGGGAATATCGCCTGAACGATCCCGGTCACTGCGAGGGGATAGATAATCCCCGTGAGAATCGTAAATACCAAAAGAGACATGAGCGAATTGCGAATCATTGTAGTCATGGATTCCTCCGTTTTCCGATTTTCCTATATCCCTACCATCTATACATCGCTCCGAGCGCGATGGTATCCTGAGACTTCTTCGTAGCAGCGCCGTTCACGATGTCAAAGGACGTCTTGTCCGATGTATCATGGCGGTATTCCGGCCGCAGGATCACACCTCCGTTCAGCCGGATCTCCGGTGTAACCGTGACTTCCTTCAGTTTCTGTACCATTCCGGTTCTGAAGCCGTCCTTGTCGTCGAAGTACTCGCCCCGGACCGCCAGGCTGTACGTGTCATTGAAATCATACTTGATGATGCCGGCCAGACCGTCCCACTTCGCGTCGCCTGAGATGCCCGAGGGGAGCAGCGTTCCCGGCACGTTGTCTTCCCTGCCGTCATCATAGTTCAAGATGATGGCGAGCGGTTTTATCGGCTTTATCGTCGCAATGATATCCAGCATGTTCCTCGTGTTGCTGCTCGAGGAACCGACCGTCGGGGCATTGACGCCCTGCTCATCCTGCTCGGGGCCGGTCATGCCGTTGACGATGAGCGAGAAGAGTTCCGCCGGGGCATACGTGACGCTCACGCCGTAGCTCTTTCCCCTGTTGTTGTCCGTGCTGTCGTCCCAGCCATTCACGAGGTAAACGGCGGCGCTCAACGTATCGCTTAAGGCATAGCTCGCCTTCAAGCCCGTGTGCGTGAACGGAATGGCATAGTTGAACAGGAACGATCTTGAATAGTTTGGGTTGTCGATAGCCTCAATCACCTCGGCGCCGAAGAAGGTGGCGAACTTCCCGAGATCGAACCTGAGCCCCTTGCCCACCGCCGCGTTATAACTGATGTACGCCTCGGTAACATCGAAGGAATCGGTCCCCTCGCCGGCCTGAGGAGAGGTCAGAGGAGCACCGCTCAGGCCGCGCGAATGAATCCACTTTGCCGTTTCGCCTGCCGAGAGCTTCAGCTTGTAGCCGGCATTCCCCAGCGCGGGGTCCTTGACGAACACGATCTGTGCCAGGTCCAGCGTGAAGCTGTTGGCCTTGTGGTCGAACACCCGGTAATCGTTCTGCTCCGACTCGCCTCCGACGGTACCGGCATTGCCATTGTAGGTGTAGCCTGCCTGCAGATAGATGCTGAGGCCGAGCGCCTTCTTCAGGTCATCGGCGCTTATGGCCGGCGCTGCCGGCTTCGCATCTTCGGCGAAGGCCGCCGAGCTCATTGTCGCCACTGCGCAGAATATCGCCAGACCAAGTTTCAACCCAATAATAGTACCAATCTTTTTCATACTTTCCTCCTTATCCCTTCCCCCTATTGTGATGCCTGCTCGTTCGGGAGCAGGTACTGCTTCATTGCTGTTACAGCCTCCGGAGCTTTCCGAAAGTTGTTTCTTAACCACTTCACTGCATTAGTGTAGAGCAAGGGGTGTGCCATTTTTGAGCAGACGGATTTAAAAGGATAACATGCTGATTTTATTGTTCTGTTTTCATAGGGAGGATGTGCAGTTAAACGATGAATGGCATTTTCTGCAGATAAGTCTTTAGGCACTTGATTAAAACATAAGCAATGATCTGGAAGCACAGGAAGATACTATCGCAGCGTCAAGATTGCTATTTTTGCTGCTTCATCCTCCGCAAAGCGGGAGTGAATGGTCTTAACCTAGAATAGCGCTTTGAAATATGCATCGAGGAGGGAATGAATCTCCCCGCAATCGGCCGCGGGGAGATTCATTCTGTGGGGGGTTAGCAGTACGGCTTACACCGCCCTGGTTAAGGGTTCTCTGTCGCGGTATGCCTTTCCGTTTCCATTCAGTGCAAATCGTTCCACGAGGGTCTGGAGGCTGCTCGCCTGCCTGCTGAGCTGATCGGCAGACGCTGCAAGTTCAACGGCGCTGGAAGAGCCCTGCTGGACCATATCCTTCACCCGCTCGATGGCCTGCACAACCTGCCCGGAACCCATCGACTGCTGCTCCGATGCCGAGCTGATCTCCAGAATGATCTCGTTCAGATTTGACACAGCTTTTCTGATTTGCTCGGACCCGATTGACTGCTCCTGGGTCGCCGCCCCGATCTCCTTTGAGTATCTCGAGAGGTCCTCAACGGCGGATTGAATGCCTTCAAGAGCACGGGTCACCTCTTTGCTGAACCGCAGGCCTTCCTGCACAAGACCAGTGCTTTTTGTCATAGTATCGACAGAGCTCTGGGCCTCTTTTGCGATGGACTTGATGAGATCCGCGATCTCCCTCGTCGATTGCGCGGACCGCTCGGCGAGTTTCCTCACTTCTTCCGCGACAACCGCGAATCCGAGCCCCTGATCGCCTGCCTTGGCCGCCTCTATGGCCGCGTTTAGGGCAAGAAGGTTCGTCTGCTCAGCGATGTCGTCTATCACTTCAACGATCTTGGACATGTCCTCCGTTTTGCTGCCGAGGCTCGTAATAGTTTCAGCCGACTGTTGAATGGCAGCGTGTATTCCGCTCATGCCCTGGGACGCCTGGTCAACGGCTGCGGCACCGCCCGCAACGGCATCCTTTGATTTTTCTGCTATGGTGACAAGATGTCTTACATGCTCCGCGACCAACTGGATGGATGCCACCATCTGCTCAATGGACGATGACGTGGATGTTACCGTGACCGCCTGTTTCTGGGTGTTCGTCGCAACGTTCTGCATGTTCGCGGACATTTCGTGCATGGTGGCTGTCATCTCTTCCACCGCGCTCGCCGATGTTTCTGAGTTCTTCGAGGTTTGGTCTGCGGACGCTGCGATCTGTGTCGAGGCTGCTGCCAGCCGCTCCGCACCTCCCCGTATCTCTGCGATCAGGCCCCGCAGGCCGATCACCATTTTCTGAAAGGAACTCCCGAGCACGTCCTTTTCGGATTTCGGCATTACACCGGTCCTGAGGTCTCCTTCGGCGATCGCCTCTGCCGTTCTCGCCATATCGCGAAGATATGAGCTCATATCCATCAGGGCGCTTCCCATGACCCCGAGTTCATCCTTCGAATCGATTTTTATGGTATTGCTCACATCACCTTCGGCTATGCCCCTGACAAATCTGAACATGGTGTTTATCGGCTGAAGGATAGACCTGCTGAAGAAGACCAGGAATACGATCAGACCAGCGGCCGTGAGCATCGCAAGCAACAGCAGCACCCTGCTGACCATCGCAAAGGTGATCGCCTTTTTATTCTGATCGGCGGCCAATTTGACCTTAGCGTTCATGAACCGGTCAAACTGCTCTTCCAGCTTGTCGAAGGGGACCCGCGAGTTCTCGGTAATGTTCCTGGCAGCCTCGTCGGTGACGTAATGCTTTGCGTGTTCAAAGGTCAGCGCGGCGCTCTCGAAATAATTGGTTATGAGGCTCTTGATATCATTTTTTGACTTGGCATCGATGTTCACGTCGAACAGCTTTTCTACGAGGACTCCCCGCTGGTGGGAAATTTCCTTTTCCAGATTGGCCAACTTGTCCATATTGGCCACTGCCGCATAGCTTACCGCAAGGACCTCTTTGTTGCGCGCATCGTTCAGGAGGTTCTGGATGACGCTGATATCTTCAATCCCTCGGGTTGATTCCTCGTAGATCTCCTTGTTGGCATTTACAAGAAAGATGTTGGTGAGCAAGGAAATGAAGGTCACGGCAAACAGCACGACTCCGATGAGCCATCCGACGGCTTTGAATTTATATTTGATCGTCATTGTCCCCCTCCGCACGAATGCTAATGCTGTTTCAAAAGGCTCCAATCCTTGATCAATTGATATTTCCCGTTTTTTATGACCGTGGGGTAGACCTTCTGGGAGCCCTGATGGTTATCCTCCGAAAAACTAATCCTGTTCCCCGCACCGATGTCCAGGTCCGTGATCCCTTCCACCGCTCTGATGAATGAGTCGCGGGTCACGTTCCTGCCGGCTTTCTTGAGACCTTCAACGAACACTTTGGTGGCAAGGAAACCCTCTAAGCCGACGAAACTGGGTTTCGTGCCCGGGAAATGTTTTTTTAAGGACGCAAGGTATTCCTTCGCGCCCTCATATTGTTGCCCGGTCTCACCGTAGAACGGCGGCACCACGTTGGTCACGACCTCACCTTCACCGTCCTTCCCCAGAAGTTCCGCGAGCTTATCGGGCCCGACGAAGGAAACGTTCATGTAAACTGGATTGAAACCCTTCTGTTTCCCTTCCCGGATGAACTTTCCGCATGCACCGTATGTCCCAACCATCACGACGGCCTCTGGCTTTCCTGCCATAATGGATGCAAGGCCCTCTCCGATTTCTTCCGTATTCCTCTTGTACATCCCCGTGACAACGGGTTTCAGTCCTCTTTTTTCAAGGGCAATTCTTGTCGATTCAAGCACAACCCTGCCGTAGGCGTCATCCTGGAAAAACACCCCGATATTTTTGAAGCCGAGCACATCAACCATTCCCTTGATGAACTCTTCCACTTCCTGGTTATAACTGGCCCGGTAGTTCAGGATATATTTGACGATAGGGTGCCTGAGTGGCTCCGCCCCAGTAAAGGGAGCAAAGAGGGGAACCTTTTCCTGCGTAATGATTGGCTTGATCGCCATGGTCGTCGGTGTGCCGACATTTCCGAGGAGACAGAAAACCTTGTCCTCGTTTATAAGTTTTATAACATTTGGCACCGCCCTGCCCGGCTCATACCCGTCATCATACACAACCAGCCTTATCTTTCTTCCGTGTACACCTCCGCTCTCATTCACCATCTTCAGATAAGCCTCTGCGCCGACCTTGAAACTGGTTCCCAAAAAAGAAGCGGGACCGGTCAGCACCGTCGACATCCCGACCGTAATTTGCCCGTCTGTCACCCCGCTCTCTGCAAATCCTGGCGGTGCAACGAGGGTGAGTATGCATGTCAGACAAACGGCAGCCATTGCGATGGCTTTTTGCATGAGAGTTTCCTCTCTTTCTTTTTCTATGTGTTTTTTATACAACAAACTTATTACTCTGCTAGATTTAAATAGTGCAAACCCTTTGCCATACAAGAA
>DATJZV010000044.1:0-28409 GCA_035498715.1 Nitrospirota bacterium | reverse complement strand
CCCCACCTTGCGACGGGTTTACTCTTTTCGGAGGATTGGGCGTATCGATAACGCAGAAATATCTATCTATAAGAACAACTCAATAGACAATGCTAGTCTGATTCCGATTTTTAGATGAGAAAAGATCAGGATGGATTTTTTAATAGAATGAAGTGGAAAAAGCGGGCAAATGCTTTTGATAATAACAATACTGATTTGACCACGAGATGTCCATACCCTGTACTGGGTAATTTTAGGGTATGGAAAATAAGTAACATTAAATACCTAATTTATATTTATATGTCGCAATATTCCAGTTTATAATTGATGTGTAGCTGCGATTGTAAACTTCGCAGCATTCAGAAAGGATTGTTGACAAGAAACTTCAAGTAGCATTCTGCACGTGCTCGGTAATTCTGGTTCTTCGAGCTACAAATGTGTACTGGCAGACCGCCAAAAATAGTGCAGATTTCTGGGCTGAAAATGCGACGTAGCTTTCACACCACACGGCTCTCCGGGTTACCAGACCCCCGAGGCGATCCAACATCAAAATCTAAAAAAGTCCGATTCTCAAACTAGTAAAATACTCGGTGGCAGATCACATTTCGATGGCATACAGGCCTATTACTTCTTCACCCCGATCTCTATAAAAGTAGCATCACACGCATGATCTTTGCCGATCCTGATCCCCATGCTGTTCACCTCCACGTTGAACGGCGCTTCGTCCTGGTTGTCACCCTTCCTCTTCGCGTTTATCAATATACCGAGACTTCCATTTGTTGACGCGCCCTGCACCAGTGAGCCCCCGTAAAAATAGTTGTCTCCTGCGTCATCTTCCAGGAACCCGACGCCAAAATCGTGCCCCATGCCCTGGCCTGCACCGGCCGAGGCATAGTAGAAGTCATTTCCCGCACGGTCTATGAGGATGCCGATCGAAGAATGTATTCCCGCGCCTTGAGAATACCGGCCGGAAATGTATTGGTCATTTCCTGCCTGATCGTCCAGGATGCCAAGTCCGTAGTAATATGCTGCACCCTGGGCAAAATAATCAGCGATATAGACATCGTCCCCTTTTTTATCTATGAGCATGCCTATCCCTCCCGGCACACCGAGCTTATCCTTGTTAGCCCTGATGCCTAGACCAAACCCCTGACCAAAGCTTTGCGTCGCTTTTGCGGGGTCGCGGAAGTCCGGTTCTAGGCCGCCCAACTGATACAGATCATTGCCGGCCTCGTCGATTAGTATGCCTGCTCCGCCGAACAGTCCCAGTCCTTCTCCCGCAAAGGAGCAGAGATATTTGTCGTCACCGTTTCTGTTTATCAAAAGACCGATGCCCATCTGCCCTGTGCCTTGGCATAGCTTCCTTGCACTGAACACGCTGTTACCATCGCCATGATAGAGAAGTCCTATGCCCCAGAAGCCAACTCCTTGGCTCCCATCCAGTGAGATGAAGGTATCGTTCCCACCAAGATCGATAAGGAAACCGCCACCGAGGATCCCCGCACCCTGAGAAAAGTTTTCTCTGCTTAGGTACCGGTCATTTCCTCCCCAGTCGATCACCAGGGCTATTGGCATCCCGGGCCGCGTTCCTCCTGCATTATTCAGGTAAAGATCGTCACCTCCGAGATCAAGGATCAATGCGGCGTCCTCAGTATACACATTCGGTCCTGCTCCACCTACGATCACCTTTCCGATAGGTGTCTGAGCCTCATATAGGATGGAGCCCGTGCTGCCTCTGAACCTGGTGACGAGGTCTTGTCTCAGGAGCTCGAGATTGTCACGGGTCAAAAAAGCGAGCAATGGAGAAAAGGCATTGAAGAGCTTTGTGCTGTCGATCTTCATGGAGATGTCGAGAACAGTGTTCCATTGTTTGTCGTCGTCCAAATTTCGTGCGGCATTCTGCATGAGCGTCTTTTCTTCTGGTGTCAAATTGCTTAGCGCTTCGTCAATCCTTTTCTTTGTATCCTCCATGGTTCGGAGCAAGGCGGGGAATGTCACTTCGGCTGGAGAGACGGAAGATAAAAGCCCGACATCCAGGAGAGAAGCGGCTTTTTGGAGAATGGTGTTAATCTGCCAGTTCATTTCTTCAAGGGGCGCACTTGTCCGCCCTGAAAGTTCTTTGGCAACGGCTCCTGCTGCCAAAGGATGCCTCATCAAGTAAGTCACCTCGTTCAATTGAAAAGGATGGAACTCTTTTTCGTAGCTTATCGAGCCCGGATTATGTACAACGTTGGATTTTTGATAAAGTTCATCCACGAGGGTGTTATAGAAAGGCAAGACATTTTGAGCCTGCAAAGTGTTCTCGAGCAGCGATGTCTGTTGCGGACATCGACCGATCTCAGGGTGTTTTGCTTCCCGCTGAACATGAGTCGGTTGTTCATCCAGCGTGACCGTGAGGCCAAGTTTTTGGTCATTGCGGAGAATCTCAAGGGGGAGAGGAACTCCGGTCTTCTGCTGTTCGATCGTTTTTTTAAAGGACGAGATGATGTGCTCGGCATTATTACACGTAGGTACACTGTTCAGTGACAATATGACGTCATTGTCCCTGAGCCCGGCTTTTTCCGCAGGTGTTCCGTTGATGATTCCCGCAGCCAGAATAAAAAGGTTCTCTTTGCAGTTCGGAATAACTTGCTCTATTTTTTTGGTGGCCAGGTAGGTCCCGAGGTACGCTCTTGGCTCGATGGCCGGGTAAGGCCGATTCGGCATATTGAGCAATCCGCAATAGGGAAAAGGTTCGGGGAGATTTTCCAATGGCACGACATGGCTGGCGCAGGAAGTGAGAAAAAAAGTCAGTATAAAAACACGAAGAAACATTATGAGAGACACCTTACAGGGATATTCATGGTACATATAGTCGTGTTTTACTATTCTCGGCTCTCATGCTGATCTCGCATAAAAACATCTCAAGCTAATCATTTCAACGAGAACGTTAATTCAAATGAGCGCTCCGGCTGATAATTTCCTCTTGAAACTTGATGCGTATCAAATAATGACAACTTTAACAATCAACCGGGGGAGGAATTTTAATACATTATGGAGCAAAACTTTCCATATTTCAACCGTTATTGCTAATAGCTACTATGCTGTTAAAACATCAGGAAGAAGCCAGAACGGTTGCTATTCTTGATCAACATGCATAAAGAGTACCAAAATGGTCCTGTTATTTGCCCTTGACATCCCGTGGGATCGAGTTAAACTTATGTTAAATAGGATTTGATATATCCTATTTAAATCAGGTGTGAGGGTATTGGAAGTGAAATGTTGCACCAAGGAGGAACGTTATGGCAACAGCAAATGAAATAAAAGAGACAGCGTACTTTGAGGATGTATTCAGGGAACTGGAAGGCATTAAGGCGCGGCTTTACGTATTGCGCGAAGAACTTGCCAGGACATACGGCATAGATAGCCCGATGTTACTGGCACATGACCGGCATCTTGTCGAGATGGCGGAGTATATCGACTGGAAGCTCCAGGTCCTTGAAAAAGGGACATCTTTTGACTGGAAAACCGCAAAAGGGGGCAGGCTGAACATTGAGAGCGATGTTTCCGTCCAGGCACCTCAGGGCATTGCCGGATCGGATTTTTCCGGCGGGTATCTAGGCGGGTAACGCATGACCAGTAATTTTGACCTCAAGGCCGGCGAAGACATTATCGCCGGCTTTTTTCTTCTGACGACATCCCGTGTCACAGTTAAGGGATTGTCAAAGGAGTCGCTGCCCTAGCAGTCGCAGCAGGCCTCATCTTCCACATCCATCAACGCTATCTTCAAATCGGCCAGATCATCGCCAGTGACGTTTTTATCGGTCTTCGCCCTGATGCAGAATGCCTTTTCTGCCGGATCCACAGTTTCTTCCCCGGCGATGCAATCGCAGAATGAACTGACCGTATTGATATCACCACATTTCTGAGTCAGTGTTTCCATATCCAACCTCCAGCTGAAGAATACAGCTTCCACGTTTCTGTGATTTCGAGCGAAACAAGCGATCTTTACGCTTTTCACGAACAACTAAAATTATCTCCCTTTGGTCGAGATGACACCGGATCATTAAAATCCTCGTTTTCGGCTCGGCGCGAATGCAGGTCGCGTCTTTGTTGTGCATTGGCTCTCACTTGCCGAAAAAGGCCCTGGAGAATTTTTCCCGGGCCTTTTTCGTCTTCTCCCTACCCGCCGACATACCCGGGTGAAAATTCAATGTCTCCGGATCTCTCTGTCGTATTCACTTGCGCCATCTCAGCGTAATCCGTAGAGCCTTTCCAATCAACGGAGCAGGAATGCGACAATATCTGAAGCTTCCAGTCGATCTGGTCCACGAGATCGCTCAGGTGCCGTCCGAACATCCCGCCTTCGATGTCTTTCCCCGGGCTTTCGGCTATTGACCGCTCCTTCAGTTCAACAATCTTTTCCTTCATGTCTGTCAGCCTGGTATAGACTTCATCGCAAAATCCCTTGCTCTCTTTCACATTCAAAACGCTTGCCATAATGCACCTCCTTGCAAGAACACTTCTTTTGCTTAATTTAATTATAGCATATAAAAAGGAGTAAAATGGTGTTGTTTTCATGCAGGAATAACAGAGGCATAACCAACATCATGGCCAATACTCGCAAGCGACTGCAGATCAATTTCATCCGCCTATCACTAGAACAACCGAGAGGTTGTTCTAGTGATTTTTTATGCGAAGCGCCAACAGCCTTCCCGGGGAAATATGCTATCACAGGACCCGGAATACATCGGAGAACCAGTGGTCATTGTCATGCACGCCGTGAGAGAACGATGAGCGCTGATGCGGACACGGTTCAACTGGAACCGGCGCTCGATCGTGACGGCCATGCCCGCCACAATCTGCTAAAAAATCTGCTTCTCTATCCTGAACACGGTGTCAGTATCCAGCCTCAAGTACTAGCCTCCAGGCAGGAAATCAATGGGGTACAGAATAGTTGTCTTGGGAACATTCTCCTTTGGCCCGAAGTTGAACTTCTTGACTCGCTCAACGACCTGGGCCACCAGCTCCGGCGAGGCCAGATCGGAGGACTGCATCGTGCAGGCGGAGACTTCGCCGCCCGGTTCAATGGTAATCCGAAGCAGGATCTTGCCGCGCAGGGTCGGGTCTTTCCTGAGTTCGGCATTATACATCCGGTAGAGTGACGCCTTGTACTTATCGAAGACGATCTGGATCTCTTCGTCCGTTCTTGCCGGTCCGGGCCCGGAACTGAGATGTCTTGACCCTTCCCCAAGACCCGCCATGCTGCTTTCTACCCGTGTAAACCCTACCCCGCCGATACGATTGCCGTTGCCGTTACCGATGTTGCGGCTGACTCCGGAATTGCTGATACCGCCGCTGCCGCCTACGCCACCCGTTGCGGGTATTGCGACAAGCGACCTGCTGGCATGGGCCTGACCTGCTGCGGCCGTCTGGTTATTAAGTTTGGCTTCGGCGCCGAGCTTAGTAGCGGGAGCCTCATCCATCAGGTCCTTGAAGGACTCCTTGAAAGCAAGTACTCCTGTGGTCTCTGCCCGTTTACGCGCTACCTCCGTTTCCGCTGGCGTGGGCTTTGGCTGTTCTTCCTTTGGCTTTTCCGATGTTTTTTCACGGTTTTTATTAGGTATCTTTTCTTCTTTAGGACGCTCAGGCACAGTCTCAGGAATAGGAGGTTCTTTCCTGAGCATGGAGACAATACGCTCCGGGACCACCGCCACGACCGGACGGGTAAGCGGAGGTAGTTTCCACAGGCCAACGACCGTGCCGAAGACAAGATAGAAAAGGAAAGCTATGAGAAGTGACCGGCGGAAGCGTCTTTCGCTCTCGGAATCTTTCCTCCATGGCATGGTCATTGACCGGTTGGGAGTTTCCACGAACTCGCGTTCAATGACGTACTCTTCCTCGCGCCGCTCTTCACGGTCGTACGCATCCCGTACTTCCTCGGAGAGGATGTCAAGTTCGTTGAGACACTGCCTTATCTGCCCCTCGAGAGATGCCCGTTTTTCCAGAATGCCTTTTATATCGCCGTCAAAAAGGGCAATCCGGTTCTTCACCCGTTCCAGGTGCGTGGATGCTTTGGGGGTATTTGCGATCCCGTCCCAAAAGAGATCGCCTGCATTAAGTTCCCCCAGTTTGCCGAGCGCGCTACAAACGTCCCGGAGCGCATCGAACCGCTGCATGTCGTCGGAGAACGCCTCGATCTCCTTCTCGACGGATTGCAGTTCACTTTGCAAGGCATCGTGCTGCCTTTGGACGTGCTCGATATTGGTGCTCAGATGAGCTAATTCTTCTTGTAATATGGATGTATTCACGGCAACCCCGCTATTTCTCCGCCTTCTGAACGACGGCGAGTGATATCCTTCCGTATCCAGAGGCCGTGCACGTTGACATTATTTTTTTAAGCACTTTGAACGGGATCGTTTTGTCGGCAAGGAGAGTGATTTCCTTGCTTTCAGCGACCACGTTGGTGCCTATACCGACCATATCGCTTTCAAGCTGCTTCAGCCGATCTCGTACTTCACGAACCAATCCGACGCTATCATCCAAAAGGCTTGGGGTGTTGACCACAGGTTCTCCCTGGATCATTACCGTTTCAGGGCTTACCACGATCGACACCGTCTCCCTTGGCTTGGTCTCTACAGCGGATAGGGGCAATGCGATCTGTGCATCCGGCAGAGTGCTGTTGAATGAGTGGAACAGCAGGAAGAACACCAGAACGCAAAGGACATCCATCATCGGGATCAGGTTGATACCAAGACCTTTGATCGCCCCTTTTTTATTGTTCCGTTCCATCCGCTTCATACGTCTGCTGTGTATCATGGCGCATCTCCTATGGCTATCTTTGAAAAGAGGGCGATCTTTTTTACCTCATTGCTTCCTTCCGACCGAACTTCTGCACTTCGCACCGCATCCATGATCTCGATCAGGTGGTCGTACTTGATATCCGGTTCCATCAAGACTGTCGCGTCATCCTTATCCGGGTACTGGGATTTGATACGCGCGAGGACCTTTGACAGAAGCTCAATGTCATAGCTATCGCCTTTTATGGGGATTGAGGCCTCCACGGTCGAACCGTTGGCGATCTGTAGCCCAGCCTTACGGACGATCACCTCGATGGCGAAATTTGGCTTGTTAGCTGCAGCCCCGCCGGCTGCGGTCGGGACGGAGAGTTCCTCGACCGTAATGCTCATAAAGACGGCGGTGATGAGCAGGAAGACCACGAGAACGGTAAGGATATCCATCATCGGCGTCAAATTGATGAGGTGCATGATATCCGTATCGAAATCAGATGGTTCTGCCCCTCCCCTTCTTTTACGAATTCGTCTGATCATGGTTGGCTCCTGTAAATTGCGTACCCGGTACGATCGGAGGTCTGTCAGCCTGTCTCTTCGCAAAATTGGAAATGGTATTTAACGCCTTTACCGATGCCATTTCCAAGCTGTTCACAATCTTGCCCGTATTTGTTGTCAGGCGGGCATGGAACAAAAGAAGCGGGATCGCCGACATCAAACCAAAGGCAGTGCAGTTCATGGCCTCAGAAATGCTGGCCGCAAGCAGGGCTGCCTTGGAGGCCGGGCTCGCCGTGGCCACCGCCGCGAAGGCGCTGATAAGACCCATGATGGTGCCGAGCAGTCCAAACAGGGTGGCAATGTTCGAGAGCAGCGCAAGGTAAGGGGTGCGCTTTTCCAACTGAGGGACTATTTCCATCAGGCTCTCTTCCATGGCGATCTCTATATCTTCCCGCCGCCTGACCGCGCCCTGGCGGGCCAGTCCCATCCCCAGCATTTGAGACATGCTGGATTTACCCTTGCTGGCCATTTCCCGGGCTTTGTCGAATTCTCCCTTTTCCAGTACAGGGTACAACTGGTCCCAGGTTTTGTCGTTCGCGGTCTGGACTCGTTTCAAGTGGGTCCAGCGCTCAAACGCGATGGCCAGACCGACCAACAGCACGAGCAAAATTGGGAACATGAACAAACCGCCATTCTGAAAAAACCGTACAATAAACATTTTGTTTCCTCCTTGCTTTCGCTTAAGCGAAAATGTTGTTATTTTTTGTTACTGACCTCGTAAAAATCCAGTTGCCGCTTGAACACGTCACGGTCAACCGGTGTTGCACTTTCATCTAGCTCCATCCCCATGCTCGCCGCCGCGCCTATTTCTGAGCTTTTCCACGGCACGATATACAGGGACTTCGGGGCTTCATCGTTACCAACGATAGATATTCCTGAAAGCTCCTTTGCGTCAGATGCCTTCCCGTCCTGTTTGGACTCTGTCGTCTTGAACGCATTTTGGGCCGCATCCTTGGCCGCCGATCTCTTGTCAGAAGCCGTGGCCGTGCCACTGAGCGTCAGAAGCATTCCGACAATAAGCAATCCTTTCAGGTACATATTCCCTCCTTTCTTTAAACTAATGTCCGGGCCTCATACGAAGCTCGGCGATCCAGATTTTTACCTGTGCGTCCGAGGGCATACCCTCGTTGTAGATCTCAAACTGCTTGAGCGCGCATACGGGGTCACTCAAATAAAGGTCGCAAAGAATCCCAAGGTTTTTGTGGACAGGCAGATACTCTGGGAAACGTGCGATCTCCTTCTCGTAAACCTCTCTCGCCTCCTTAAATCGTCCTGCCTTCCTGAGAAGCAGCCCATATTCATTGCTGGCTACCGGGTGAGCGGGGAAAAGTTTCAAAGCGGTTTTAAGGTTCTGCTCGGCCTGTTCAGGCTTTTTTGTCCGCATATAGGCAACCGCAATGTTGATATATGGTGCCGTGACGCCCGGTTGCCGCTCGATAACTTTTGTCAAAAGTTCTATGGCCTTGTCATTTTTCCCGTCAGTCATCAGTGAAACAGCGCGTTCGAATTCGCTCTTGGACTCATTGTCCATTTTCGGGTTTTCCCTGATGATGAACCCCTGCTGACCATTCTCGAGCTGTGCTACAGATGGCCCCTGGTCTATAACGGTTGCCATAGGAGTCGGAGTCTCCACTATCTTTGCCTTGGCCGCGCATCCGGTAAAGATAAAGGCAGCGGTCAGCATTGCCCACCAAAAGGCCATCCTTTTAAAACCTGACAACCATATCAACTCTCTATTTTTGCCCTGCATAGCACAGATCCTTTCCTGGTCACCTAACCATTATTGTGACGCCGTATCAGACGGGGCGTTCTCGCCGTTGATGTCGCCCGCTGTCTCTGATGTTTTGCGGGGCTTCACACCCTGCACCGGCTTTGCCACCTTTACCTCTTTCTGTACATCAGCCGGTTTCGTATCTGGTTCCTGTTCTACAGCCTGCACCGGTTCCCTCGGCACGTCCACTTTTTCGTCCTTCTTTGGTTGTTCAGCCTTCTGAACGGCCGGCTCATGACGCTCTATGGCGTACAGGTAATGGTCCGCTGAATCGATTACGGGGCTCTCCTCTTCCGGCTTATTGTAGCGGGCAGGAACGAGCACGGCCAGTTTCTGCAGGCTCTTATCGACCCACTCGTTATATACCCCGCGGGAGACAAGCTCGAGATTGCTCTTATGCGTGGAAATCGCCTTCTCCTCGAAGGGATATGCCTGTTCCTCGAGAGCAAGCTCGTATTCTTCAAGCTCCACTGCAGTTAAGTCTTTAGGACGCTCTGATTCCTTCAGGTCCTTGCTGAAGTCGGCATAGATCTCGGCCAGATAGAAGGTCGCAGCGGCGGTGACCTCGCCGACCTCATAATCCAGGAGCTTGCTGAACTGCTGGGTCACAACCTTCATCAAGCCCTTTTTCTTGTCAAGGTTCATCTTGAATGGCTCAACCAGCTTGATCCCGGTAAACTGGCCGAAGGTCTCCTCGGCTAGGACCAAGGCGCCTTTCCCTGCCAGATAGCGGGTACGAGGTGTCCGTTCCACCCCGGCTCCGGCATCTATGGCGACTATCTGCTTTATCTCGTCTAAATACTTTCCCCGTTCGTCCTTCTTTAAGGATTCAGCTATCTTGTTTCGCGTTTCGAGGTTCGCTTCCGCCGGATGCGGGAAATGGTCAACATAGCGCCGATAAACAAGAAGTGCCTTTGCTTGGTCTCCCGCCTTCTCATACAGTTCTGCCGCGGTCAAAAGTGATTCCCGCCTCACTTCGTCATCTTTCGACTCCGTTTCCATGCGCTCATATTCTCCGGCTGCCAGCGTAAGCTTACCGTCCTCGCGGTAAACATAGGCGATCTTCTGGGTCACCTCCGGGAGGAGCGCATGTCCGGGGAACAGGTTCCGGAATTCGCCGAGTACAGTTGCCGCTGCCTGCCAGTCCTTAAGCTGGATAAGTGCGGCTGCCGCATCATACTCCGCATTAACCCTGATCTTGGATGCGGGGGCAAGACGTCCCACCCTCAAGAAATGCTCGGACGCTACCTTGTAGTCTGCCTTTGCATTTGCCTCTTCGCCCTGCTTGTAGATTGCCGCCGCAAGGTTGTCGGTCAAAGCTTCACGGCCTTTGTCCCCGTCAGGGGAGAGCGTGAGTGCCTTTGCGTATGCAGTTTCCGCTTCATTGTACCGATGAAGCTCGTAGGTTCCGTGGCCAACCACAATCCACGCTCCGCGAACGACATCGGTACCGGCATTGGGGAATTTATCTATGAGTTTCCGCGCGGCGGCCACTGCCTGCTCGTAATCCTTCATATTGTAAAGATCATCTGCGGCTGCCCCAAGAACGATTGCCGCTTTTTCATGCTCCGGATAGGTATAGGCAAACGTGAGAGAGCTCGCTACGACCACTCTCTTTACCTTATCCTTTTCCTCGGGAGAAACGCTGTCCATATGTTTACGATAGGCGTAAACTGCAGCGTAGCCGGCCTCTTTGGACTTTTCATGACGCGGGTATTCGTAGGCTGTCCTCTCGTATTCCGCCGCTGCAAGGTAAAAGTTTTGATTTTCCAAGTAAAGGTCTGCGAGCAGATAATTCATGCCCGGAGACTCGGTCTCCTTCGGGAAGGACGTGAGGAATTCCCGATACCAGTTACGCGCTTCCTCAAAGTTTGCCTTTTTCTCCTTTACCTCTTTCGGGTCCTGGTAAAGCGAGTGATAATGCTTGGACAGGTCAGTAAGATTCGTTTTGAGCCATGCCAGGACTTCCGGACGGGCACTTGGCTCGAAATGCTTCCAGTATTCGGACTTGAGCCCGTAACGGCTGACAAACTGCTTTTTCGCATCAATGACCAGGCTGGGGAACGCCCCAGCAGTATCTATCTCGATCACCCGCATGGCGAACTTTGGCGCTACCTTATGGAACGGATTACTGTCCACGAACGCGTTATAGACCGTTGCGGCATCGGCGTAGCGTTGCTTATCGAAGTAAAATTCTCCGAGGTTGCTGTAAATCCCGTCCTCGTAACTGCGTGTGCCGTGGCTTTTGAAGTACTCGGCCGGCGAGATATCACCATGCAGGTTGGAAAAACAGAGGCTCACGGCACGGAAGGTGTCATCAATGCGCTTTTTCTCCTGCTCATCCTTGGTCTGGTAAAAATCGTAGCCCGCCGACACCTTGTAATCGAGAAGCGCGATGTACCTGTCCAGGGCTTCTTCGTAAAGTTCCTGCTTATAGAATGTCCAGCCGAGCTTATAGAGAGCCAGCTGGTAAAACGGGGACTTGACACCCATCTTGACAATACTTCCGTAAGCATCCTCGGCATCAAGGTAATGCCTGCGGGTGAATAAATATTCGGCACGCCGGAACTGTACCTCATCCATGTAGCGGGACTTGGGGTATTCCTTCACAAGTCTGTTCATGACCTTCATGGCCGGGTCAACCTGCCCCAATTCCTCGTACGCTCGGGACATCTGGTAGAGCACTTGGTCACTCCTGTCATATGAGGGGTAATCCTTGACAAGCTTTTCGTAAAGAGCGATGGCCTCGCGCGCACTTGCCCGCTCAAGATCTTCAGAATTGGCGGCACCCGTAACAGTTACCGCGCTTACGACCGTACGTTTTTCAAAATCCGTCTCTGACTCGGCACGAACCGGTTTTTCCGCTAATTTCTGGACTGATGATGACACGGCAGCAGAAGAGGCCTTCATAATTTCCGCCCGTTCCGGGGCAGACATTGAAGATACTTTTCCGGATGGCTCGGAAACATTCGCAAGGGTACCGTATTCCTTTGCGATCTTAAGGTCTGCAAGACGGCGGATGGCCTCCGCCTTCAAGGCTGAGTCAGGCGACTCTTTCAGAAACTGCTGATAAGCCTGCATCGCTTTATCGAGGCCGCCGGAGACCTTTTCATCCTTGATCTCGATACGCTGGTCCCGCAGCTTGGCGATCGTATCCCTGCTTCCCGTAGATTGACAGGCGGTGAGGATCAAAGTTACGGCCAATATAAAAAGTCTTATCCGGTTCATTTGCTCACCTTTTCATGCGCATCTGCCCTTGCGGCACGGTCATAGCTATCCGCCATGGCGAAGCGCGCCTTGGTCTGGTACTCGGTAAGCCTTTCACGACGGCTTACAAGCTCATTTACAGCCATGACTTCAAGCATTTCTCCCTGGCGCCGCATACGTTCCCCTATTTTTTCGCGGGTGGCCGTGATACGGCTCCTGATGGTGCGTATCCTCTCGTCGTAGCCTTCGTAGCTTTGCGTTGCGGCCTGCCGGGTACGGACAAAGGATATATACTCCTTCTTTAACCGGTCAATTTCATTGTTCAGTTCAAGGAGATGCTTATGGGCTTCCGTGAACCTGCGGTCATATTCCGTATAGATATTGAAGCGCAGCAATCCCCGCAAGCGTTTGATGCGGGCATCCACACCCTGAGGCACGGACTTGCCGCCCGCTTTGAGTTTCCGTTCCATAAGCGCTATCTGTTCGCCTATGATGCGTTCATCCATCGTCTGCAGATACTCGGGATGCGGCGCTGTCAGCATGGCTTTGAGCCGACGCTCGATCCGGTCGCGCTGCTCCAGACGCAGGCGCATTTTTGAGTCGAGCCGCCGGAATTCCTTGTCGATCTCAGGTAAAAGTGGCTGGTAATACGCTTTACGCCTCCTGATGATATCCTCGAAGGCGACCAGGTCACCCGACCAGATATCTAATTTTTTGCGAAGCTCTTCAAGGTCGAGATAATTCTTAAGCGACTCCTGAAAATCATGGGATGCCATAAGGTCAAGCAGGTAGAAGGTCTCCGGCGTTTCCGGAAGTTCGCGGAGCCTCACGACCCAGTTGGGATCCTGCTTGATCTCTTCCCGTACCAATGCCGCGAGGAACTTGCCTTCGCGGATGCTCGTTATGGAAGCTCCGAGCCTGTCGATCTCCTTGCCGAACGCATCGAGTGCCTTGCCGTACAGAACCGCCGCCTTGCTGTAGACGCCGAGTTTGCCGTATGCGTACGGGACGGCAAGCATGGCTTCCTCTACCGCAGAGTCGGTAACCCTGCCCTCGGAGAGCATTGTCCACGGGACCAATGCACTCCTGAATCGTTCAAGGGAGGCATCTGCCCATCCCGAACCAAGAAGCGCCCGGCTGGTGAACGGCCCGATCAGGCTCACCCTGTCTAACACTTCCTTGGCGGCATCGTAATTTTTGTCGGCCATGAGCTTCTCGCCGAGAACGAGGTTGGCCTTATCCTTGATCGCCAGCGTAGCAGCATCGTCGCTGTTTAGCTGACCGGCACGGTCAAGAGACCGGCGACCCTCAATCTCCTTCCCATCCTTAATCAAAGCGATGCCGAGATTATAGGAGCTGAAGCCTTCCAAACTTTTCTCACCCTGAAGGTCATTAAGGATTCTGGCAGCCTCGGCATTCTTTCCGAGAGCCATATCAATGTTGGCGCGGAGAAACGATAGTTCAGGACGCACCTTCTCCGGAACGGTGCCCTTGATGCGCTCTACGGTACGTTCCGCGTTTTCCGGCTGGTCTTTCTGGAAATAGATCTTGGCAAGACGGTAAATAGCCTCGTTCCGTACCGGATCTTCCACATTTCCCTCGATGACCGCCTTGATGGCGCGCCCGGCTCGCTGATGCATCCGGTAGTAAAGCTCGAAATCACCCACATCGAACTTCGCTTCGTTGATCTGGTAATGAAGCGTGTCCTTTTCGGGCTCATCCACATGGTAGTGCAGGGCGATTTCCGTATCGAGTCTGGAAATCGCATCGAACCATTCCCCTTGATATGCGTGATATAGAGCCTCTCCGAAATAGAGATCCTTCCGGTCACGGGGCGCGGCCGTTCCTGCCTGCGCCGAAGTCACAGAGAACATATAAATTATGAGTAAAATAGCCAGCCTTTTCATGGTCTACCTGTCTTTAAAAGTCATGTTTTCAGATGCTAAAGAAACTTCCACGATCTTGGGAGCCACATCCTTGCTCACCTTGAAATGCTCTGATTTCTGGAAATCTGAGCCGCCGGTGGTCTTGCCGGAAGCCTGGACCTGAAGGTCGTGGTCGCCGGTACGGACATTGCCGGTATAGATTTTCTGTACCCCGCCCTTCCGGAGGGCTTCCAGTTCCTTCAAGGTGTACAGATGATGGGTAACCGGTTTACCGTCCATCTGGATATCAATCGAGTCGAGACGGAAGGTTTCTCCGCTCTTTAGCGATATAAATACCGAGACCTCGGTATTTGACGGATAGAGGAGCTTCTCTTCGAGCTTCGCCAATTCCGCCGAAATGGAGAGGGCATCGCCCTTTATCTCCTGAACCTGTTCGTCAAGGCCTTTGACCTGTTCCCTGGAGATCTCCTGCCCATAAGAGGCACCCCCCATGGCCAGCACGGTCATCCCAGAAATAAGCGCTTTCTGCCAGTAATTCATTTTGTCCTCCTGAAGTCTAATTAGCAATAAACTGGGCCTAAACCCTATATTTGCCCGATCACGTTGATGAACAGGCCCTGCTGCTTGTAACCCAGTTGGGTCAGATCGTCAGAGAATTTACTGAAGTTATAGCCGATCCCCATCTTGATGTAATTGCCGAGGTGACGATATATACCCACCAGTACCCCGTTCATCCTATCCTGTGCATCAGGCAGCACAAGCACACGCCCTTCTGCCATGGCATCCCACTCATGTACGAACTGCCAGTCCACGCGGAGAACCAAAAGCTCTGCACGGCTGTCGAAGAACTCCTGCGTTACGCGGTCCTCGCTCACTTCCCCCAGACGGTAGGCGTATTTGCCACCGACAGACCACTGTTTTGTCAGGTCATACATTACATCCAGGGATAAGATGTGGCTCTTCTGGATGAAATCTGCCGCGGTATTGGTGACCGTGCCGGCAGCAGTATTGGTGACCGTGTCGGTGACCTGCCCCATGGTCGGAAGATTATAGAAGTAGGTATACTTGAACAAGGTGTTCAAGCGATCGTTCATCACGGGCCGGTAGCCGTAACCCAGCACCGCTTCCGTGTATTTGCCGTCATAGAATCCGCCCAAAGAGCTCTTGCTGTCAGCGTAGTTCAGTTTCCCGAGGAGACGCGATGAGGGGTCTAACTGGTACTTGAATCCGGTCTTTATGAGCCAGCTGTTCATGTCCATCGTGCCCGTGGTCATGTCAGGGTTTATGGTTTCGGTCCTGTCTATCCGGTATTCGAACGCGGTCGTCCAGCTAAGCCTGCTGTCGCTATAACCTGCCCTGACTCCCGCTGCCTTGCGGTCAAGGTGCGCCGCGGTGATGGGGTCACGGAGCGTCCCGAAATCCACATTGGCTCCGTATGTCCAGTGGTCAAAGGGAGCGATATCAACGCCTGCGGAATGGGTAAGCCCTGTCGGCACGTTCCCGTGCGTGTACTTTTCTTCAGCGTAAACGCTCGTTGTATCTGAGTAACGGGTCTTGAACCCGGTGACCATATTACCTTTGTTCGACCGGATGCCGTTGTCGGGGATCTCGTTATCGTAAACATAGTTCATGTACATGCTGGTCCGGTCGGAGTAAAGATACTCCGTCCCGGCCTTGCCCGCGCCGCCAAGGTCGCCGGAAGAAACTTCGCCGTTTACCTTGAACCGGTCGGTAACACGGTACTCGCCGCCCGTTCCAACGCGGCCGTTGTCCTCGCGGTTCCCGGTCTTGCTGACCGTATCCTGAACAAAGCCGTATGCGCTCCATCTTTCCTTGGAATCGTAGGTCGCCCGCATAGCCGCATCTGTCCGGTCGCCTTCTTCCTGCGTAGGAGGAACTACGGGTGAATGATCCACGCGGCTGTCTTGTCGCACGCCGGGGCTCATGGTCCAATGCTCGGTGAGATGGTAGTTGAGGTCGACTTCGGACGAACTGGTATCGAGACCCTGCTGCCGTGTCGTCTTGTCCGCCTTGGCAGCAACATCGAGCCTGTCCGTCACCGGCGCTTTCAGGGTACCGCCGTACTGCGTGGTGTCAGTAGCAGTCTCTAATCCCGGAGCCGAATAGCCGGCGCCGATGCTTTGTGTGTATAAGGTCATCTGGCCGTTAGCCCCGTTGATGATATCCCTGAAACCGATGCTGGTGTCGATCCGGTAAGCGCTGGCAGAAACGGGAGTGGATGAGCCGAAGCTCTGGCATGACGGGTTGGCCGTGGTGCCGGTAAAGCTTGAACAAGTCGAGCTGAATGTGAAACCACCATCATTGGAATTTAGGGAATCTAGCCCTGGCCCTTTGCTTCTCCCAGCTTCCACCTTCACCCATGACAGGTCGCTTTTCCGGAGAGTCAGATCGGCTGCGCTTACCCCGTTCGGGTTTTCCGAATCTCCGTCCTTGCTTGAGGTTATTCCCAGTTTAACGTAATCGTTTAGCCACACATGGGTACGTCCGCCAAGGCTCATGCTGTTTGTGTCTCCGGCACTTGGTTCGTATTCATAGCGGACGACCAAGTAGACAGGGTTTCCGTATGCAGCTTCGCTCATCACTATAAGGCTGTCATTAGCCGTCGGCGACAGGGGCGCTACGAGCAAAATGCGGCCCTGGAGATAATCAACGGTGTAATCGAGGTTCTGCGTCAGGTTCTTAACCGAGGTGACGATGCCGGAATCCTTGTCCCGTATCTCGATTCTCACGCGCTCGGAACCGGTAAGGATGTTCTGATGATGCAGATAGTAGAGAGACCCGCCGGTTCCCAAAAACTCATCCCGTGTTCCGACCGTGCCCGGCTGTGCGGCAAACCCGTCCATCATGAACCGCTTCTCGCCGAAGCTCGTCGTGCCAAGCGTCTGGTAATGGGCATTCGCGCCGTACAGTCCGCGGTCTACCTGCGCCAGGTCGTTGTCGTTGTAGCCTATCTTGAAATTGCCCCACAGGCCGTAGCTATCGTCCTTCTTCATCTTCAAATAGAACTTGCCCAAGGTCGGCGCTCCATCCTCCACAGTGCTGTCGTCACCGTAGGTCGGATAGAAATACTGGGGGTTGATGCTTCGGAACAATGAGTCGGGCGTATTGTTCGAGTTCTTAAAGATATCCTTTACCGGCCCTTCGAGCGAGTCAGCGCTTGACGTCAATTCCCACCCACTTCCGAACTTACCATTGACGTAATAGGCCAGCCGGCCGTCGGTGCTGAGTTCATTGTTGAAGTGGGTCTGGTCATTGGTCACGATATCCGCCGGGCCGGTAGTTCTATCCCGTGCAACGGTGAGGTCGGCGATGCCGACGTAGAACCAGTCGTTCTTCTTGAGGTCGAGGTCTCGCAGGAACAGGTCGCCGTTGCCAGATTTATCGAGTATCGCCACTTCGACGGTGTGCTGGCCAGACGGCAGGATCTCTTCGGTGACGAACTTGCCTTCATCGCCGACTGGTACTGCGCGCCCGGCAACGAACACCGAATGCTCCGACGGAACGTCGCTCCCGTAAACCCTTATCGTCCCGCCCTTCTTCGGGATGTTTTCAGTCCCTAAATGGTTCTCGCCGTAACCGACCAAGAGTTCCTTCTCTGCGTCTTTTTCCGTAATGTCTGTGGCCTGCTGGTCGACGATCCAGACAGGGAGCGGCTTTGTTTCGTCGAAATTATTATCGGCATCGTAGACGCGGAGCACGTATTTAAGTTCAAGTCCGGGTGCCTTGTAGTCTGTAAAGGTCGGCTGCCATTCAGCGCGGCCATCCTTGTTTACCTCAATGACCGCAAGGGGCATGCCGTTTACCGACTGCTCTTTGTCAAATATCCTGATTTCCGACCTCTTGATAAATCCCGCGTAGTTTGTGTATATGCGGAACCGCATCAGGTTTTCAGGATATTCCGTCTTTGGGTCATCCTGGTAACGGATGGACGTAGGCCAGGCCGTAGCAGCGAGCCGGGGTTTCAGTTCCAGGTTGTCGAACTTGAACTCCACATTTGCCTTGCTGAGCGCCACGTCGGTACACCGCTCGATATCGGCGATGCTCTTTCCCGGATCGTCGACCGGCTTACCGTCCACCGTGATGCGCATGAGGTTAAGGTCCAGCGGGTCTTTCGGGGCGACCTCGCGGGTCAAGCGAGAGATGTCCATTCTATCCGTTTCGTCAAGGGACATCTGTTCGTCATACACAACCTGCACTTCAACCCGCGCCGTATCGGACTCTACGAAGCCGGTATTTACCACGTCATCCGACTGCACGAACCCATGACCCTCGAACTCCGCCTGCTGTTCTTTAAGTCTAAGTTGGTCCTTGACGGCGTCCATTGCCCGGCGTGCACGGGCGGTTGAAAGGCCGATATCATCCTGGTACACCATCGCCGTGCGGCGCTCGAGACGCTCGTTATTAGTGTAGCCGATGAAGCGCAAACGCACATTCGCTCTGTTCTTGATCTCGTCCATGCTGCTCCGCAAACGTTCCAGCTGTTCTGCCGTAATGACGGGTTTGCCCTCTGCAAATAGTATCGGTTTGACACCGCCTGACGGAGAATCATACACGCGGGTCACGGTTTCCGAACCGGCCGCTTCCGGGCAGAGCTGAGGCTCATCCGACTGTTCCTGCAGGGCGTCGTCATACCAGAATTCGACTTCGATGCGACGATTGAGTGCCCTGCCCTTTTCTGTGTCGTTCGAGGCGATAGGGCTAGCTGCTCCCTTGCCTTCAACAACGATCGCCGACGGAGGGATCTTAAGAGCATCCTGGACAGCCAGCGCCGCACGGCGCGCCCGTGCTTTTGACAAACCCACCGCGTCTCCGTAAATTCGTTCTGCCCTGCCTGAAATCGGCAAATTATCGGTATACCCGATGAACTTGACGACGACACGCTCCTTATTATTCAGGTTAATGAGCGCCTGCCGCACCTTCGAGACAAAATCATCCGATATGGCCGTCGTTTCCTCATCGAAGCGAATTGGTTCTACAAGATTTTTGATGCGGGCGCGCTTTGATTGCCCTTCTTTGTAGCGAACTTTGCAAACAGTCTCAACTCGGCACACCTTTATGCGGTTCATCTCGGAAGCGATCACAACTTCCTTATCCACAGGCTTCTCGGTGATCTCATCGTACCAGACCTCAACTTCTACACGCCGGTTTTGCGCTTTGCCTTGCTCGGTTATATTGCTTGCTATTGGCTTAGATTCTCCTAAACCCTCGTAAGTGATGGACTCGGCCGGCAGATGGAGCGCCCTCTGGAAATATTCAGCGGTGACTCCCGCCCGTTCCCGGGACAGTGTCAAGTTGTCTCCGTACTTCAGCTTTACCTCTCCGAATAGCTGTGCGTTGTCCGTATGCCCCACAAAATGCAGACGGACGTTGTCCTTTCCTTTCATGCTGTCAAGCATGTTGCGAAGCCGTTCTACATAGCCGTTAGGTATCTCCGCTTCGCCCGATGCAAAGTGGATCGGAGGGACTACGTTCTGAAGCTTAACGGTCTTGACCACCTTTTCCATAACTTTCTTCATTTCGACTTTGTCGCCCTGTTTGCTGTCAGCGTCCTTGCCCTGTCCCCATAAGGTGCGCGGTTCGTCAGTGCCTGCCTGTTTCTCAACGGCCTGACCAAGGGCGGCGGGCGTAGAAACAGAGGCCGCGTGCGCCTGCGCTCCAGGGAAAACAATGCACCAAATAATGATTATATGAATACGTTTAATCATTTTTTATCGGCCGCTGACCCTATTGACCTTTTTCGGGAGGTCCGCCCCGACGCCAATAGACCTCTGTCTCGATCGTTAGTTGATAGAGTCCTTGCTCCCACCGTGCAGCAATTTCGCGTTTGACCGCCTCAGTACGGGCTTTTGCAACTGCCGGGTCTTCCACGTCCCCCAGGTACGAGATGCGGAGGATTGAGGGAGCCTTACGCATTTCGGCAAGCAGCATCTCTATCCTTGACTTCCACTGCGCGCGCATCTCAGTCGTTCCCGGTTCGAATACACCGTCTGCGATGTCAAGACGGACGACACGGTGAAGCGCAGCGCCAAAATTGAATTTGATGGCTTTTCCGCGGGTCACGCGCCTGACAAGGGGGTTCTCGGTGGTGACGCGGTAACCGGTAGGAAGCGTCCGGTCATCGAGCTTTAAGATGAAGTTGCTGCCACGGTCCTCATTGGGTACGGCGGCGCAGGTGATATGGAAGCGGCCGTACTTGTCAGTCGTTGCAATGAGCCCGCGCGCGGAGACGATCCTGACCCCGGCAAGGCCCTTCTCGCCGGGATCGGGGTAGCCGTTGGCGTTCTCGTCGTCGAATACCTTGCCGATGATGTCCGTGCAGTCGAAGGTCGGATCGGGAACGACCCTTACCGTCGCCGTGGCTACGGCGGACACGGCTTCGCCGGTAATACCGTTCATTACCTGCGCGCTATTTACGTAGTTCCCTTCCCGTACGCCTGCGCCAGCAATAAGCAAGAGCCTGATCACGTGCTGGTCTGTGCTTGCGAGTGAAACGTTCATAAAGCTAAGGTCGCGCGTCGTCTTCGCTGGTTCGAGCGGTATGCCGTCGTAACGCGCGGAACCGCTGACGTATTTGAAGCCCGGCGGGAAAGTATCGACGATGGTCACGTTCGGGAATGGCGCGCCCAATGTATTCTTGACCGTGATCGTGTACGGCACCATTTCGCCTTTAGTCACGTTGGGGAGCAACGCCGTCTTCGTGATCGAGACTGCGGTGTTCAGCGGCGGGTCTACCGCAACATGGTTATCAAAGAGTTCCACGCTCCCCGGGCCTGCGTTACTGAGGGTGAAGTGCAGGTAGTACTTCGTCCCTGCCGAGCCGGCGGGTACGCTCGTTGCCGGGGCAAACTCGGATGGTTGTGCCTCGCAGTATGTCAAGGTCGCTGGAATGGCATCATTGACCGTGCCGGGACAACCCGGCACTGAGAACGACGCGGTAGCGTCGGTGGTTGTCGGCGGAATAACCCGGGACGGCATGGGGCCGTATCCGGAAGAAGGCGGCGTCACCTGGATAAGGTAGTCGGCGCCCGATGGGCAGGACGGGTCACTGAAGTTCATGTTGAACTTGTAATAGCCCGTTGCCAGGGTCACCTGGTTCTGCTGTGCCGGGTCATCGAAACAGGCAGAAGGAAGCACGCCCTTCGTCGATGCACGAAGCATGGTCACGGTGGCGCCCGCGATGGGCGTCCGGAGGACGGAATTATAGACCACACCGTTCGGGTCGATAGGCAGATTAAGGTTCTGGAGGTTGCTGCCCGAGGCGGCCGTGATACCAGTGATACGCTGGAGACCATTGGTGAATACCGAAGACGCGCGCCCCAAAAGCGCTGTCGTCGTGGTGGCTCCGGGTGCGCGGAACCGAATCTCATACTGGTCGGCAGGCGTTGTTGTGGGCGCTAAGCCGCTTATCCTGTAGGATCCGGTGCTGTCTGTTACCACGGAACCTAAAAGGGTGCTGTTCCGGTAGACCTGAACCGTCCACCCGGAAAGCATCCTTTCACCACTATCGGCCGCACTGTTGAAATTTGCGTCATGCCAGAGACGGCCGTTCATTGCGACGCTTCCAGGCGTACCGCCTATATCAACTGATGCGGAGGCAGAGGCGGATTGAGCAGGCGTGTTCCACGTGACCTGTGCGGTATTGGTCACCGTCGTTCCGATTGAACCCGATGTGATAGTTGCGTGGAACCTGAGAACGGCAGTTCCGTTCGAAGGCAGATTCCCGTAGACCGATGAGTAATTCGCCGTAATGACCGCTCCAGCGACATTGACCCCGGCGTTGGAACCATTGAGTAATGCTGAACCAGCCACGTAGGTAAGCTGGGCAGGCAGGGTATCGGTTATAAGTACGTTGGTCGCGGGCACCGCGCCGATATTGGTCACTTGCACCACATATTCGAGCTCTGAGCCGATATTGGCTGCACCGCCGCCAACAACGGCGACCTGTTTGGTTATCGTTACCTGCTGGCCGTTACCTACAACGACAAGGGTCGGCTGGTAACCGTTTGACGGGTTACCGTCCGAGTCGGTCAAAAGCGTCGGGAGTTCTGTGGTCGTTACACTGCCCTGGTTGCTGATGATGGATCCTGACGCCACGCCTGCGTTGATCTGGACACTGAAGGTAATGGTCGCTGTGGCTCCGGGAGACAATATGCCAGCTCCGGTGCCCGGAAGCGGCGGCGTCCTGTCAGAAGAGCTGACTGGGAGACCACCTATAAACGGCGAGCCGCCATTATCGGGTACGGCGATGCCGTTAAGGGTTACAGAGTTAGCGACATACGTCGTATACTGAGGCACTAGGTCCGTCAAAACGGCGTTCGTTGCCGGCGTCGCCCCGGAATTGGTGACCGTTATTGTGTAGCGGAGCACATCGCCTGGGTCAACGATCCCCTGAGTTCCATTGTCGACGGCAATAGAAACCGTCTTCTGTGCGTATAGAAGCGGCATGTTGCCGACCACCCTGCACGTAGGATCACTTACAGCAGGTGAGGCGGGGTTGTCGGTTGGCTGTTCAGGGAAGGGGCCGCTTCCCAGGCCCGAGCCGGTTAAGAATCCCTGATTGCAGATGGACGCGCCATTTAAGAGACTGGGGCTTACGACGACATCGAATGTGACCGTTCCGATATTGGTTGTCGTCGCTGTCGCGTCTGCGCGCATGGCGCCGGCTGTCGCGTTCTCGGGTGCATGCAGAAGCATGCCGCTTTGAAGCGGTGAGGTGCCGGGTGCGGGATCAAGGACGGCTGTTCCATTAAGTTTCGTGCTACTCGCAACATATGATGTATTTGCCGGAATCTGGTCTCTGAGTGAGACGCCCGATGCGTTCTCGGTGCCGATGTTCTTCACCGTGATGGTGTAACGCACGGTATCGCCTGCCATAAGCACAGATGGGTTCCCAGAGAGGACCTGCGCCGTTTTCTGGATGCGAAACGCCGGCGCTGAGGAGATAACGGTCCGTGTTGGGTCTTCATCACCCTGGATCGCCGGATTGTCGGCGCCGTTCACATTGGGATCGTCGCTGTTGCCGAAGAAGATGCCGGATACCGTCATCTGCGCCTGGTCCAGAACGACCGTACCGTTCGTGATCACGGGTACAAGCCTCGCATCGAACTCGATCGTAATCGTGTCGGAAGCCCCGCCTGCGGCCGTGATGTTGAGATTACGGATGTCAACGAGTCCTGTGCCCTTGCTGCCGCCCGTCGGGCTGGTGTTCGAGGTCGTGGCACCCGCAGGCACGGTAACGAGATTAAGAGAGCCAGGAACGAACATCGCCGGACTATTCAGCCTGTCCAGTTCGTCTGTGATGGAGAAATTGTTGACCGTGGCCGTGCTGATGTTCTTGACCAGGATGTGGTACCTGATCGTATCGCCAGGGGTCACGACTGCGCCAGGCTGCTTGCCCGGAGTCACGTTCGTATAGGTTTTCTGGAATACCAAAACCGGCTGTACCCCAAGCGTGGTCGCAGAGACGGGTCCTACGCAGTAAATGTTAGGCGCTGTGACATTCGGGCAGCCCGCTCCCGTCCGCTCGAGAGGGCTCACTCCGTCGAGAGAGGTCCAGTCGGCCACAACGCCATTTTGTATCGTGCTATTGGCAATAACGACGGTAGCACGGTACGTGAGTATCAGCGTCTGGCCAACCGGGATATCGAGGCTCCCGTCGCCATTCCCCTGCCCCCAGATGAGCGGGCCATTCGGCTGGCCTGCAGGTGTCGGGACGAATCCGGGAACAGGTACACCATTTATCGTTGCCGAAGGAACGAAGCCCGAATACCACGAAAGTCCGGCCGGAAGCGTGTCCTTCATGTCGACGTCGAAGGCCGTCGAGTTTCCGGTGTTTGTCGCGATAACGTGATATTCGAGGATGTCGCCGCCCATGGCCACATCGCCCGGCTGTTTGCCCGGCGTTACGTTGGCAGCGGTCTTACTGAGCGTAAGTTTCGGTTCCACAACGGTAACCGCTGCCGTAGATGCGGACACCGACTGCGTAGCGCCAGTCGCGCCATTCGTATAATTGACGGTAGCGGAGTTAGAAAGCGTCCCCCCTGCCTGGGTTACGAGGTCGTTATTCACGCGGGCGTAGTATTTGATGCGAATAGTCGGGTTGATCGCGTTTACGACACTGTCGTCCTCACTTGCGGTGATCACCGTACCGATGTTCCAAATCGCGTTACCAGTCGAGTTGTCAGCCGGGAATGAGGTGAAGGCCGCCTCGCTGGGTGCCTGGCCGTTAATGGTCGTAATGCCGATGAACTCGTAGGTGATGTCGTAGCTGGCATTGTTCGAAAGCAAATAACTTAAGCCTGCCGCAGCCAGGTTGTCCGTGACAGAAAGATTTTTGGTAGAGCCTTCTGGAAGCCGTATCTCGATCTGGAACTGTTTCTGTGCGCCAATGGCCGGAAGGACCGCTGGAGACAGGTCAGTCTTCGTTACCTGTACGGATGGGACCAAGAATGAGGTGCTGGCGTTAGTCTCGTAATCGTTGATGGCGTTCCCGGCGTTGGGCAAGGTGCCATTGCGCATTCCCATGTCGCTGCCGTCCGCGCCTATGCTTCCGGTGCTGTTAAGGGCCGTTGCCTGGCTCGGAAGTGATTGCCAGCTTGCCTGAATGGTGTTGGTCAGGATCTCCAGCGGTTGTACTGTATTGGCGACCTTGACCTTGAAGGTGAATGTTCGGACTGCTCCGGGAGCGATAGCGTACTTCGGGTTGGATGCGTTCCAGCGGAATATCGGGCGATTGGCCCCGAGCGAAGTTGTATCAACGACGTCTGGCATATCCGTGCCGCCCGTACTTCCTGCCACATAGGTCAAGTCCTTGACGGCAGCAAGGTCATCCAAAACCCGAAGGTTGTACGAGGTTGTCGTGCCAGAGTTGGTGGCTGTCACCGTAACGGTAACGGTGTCGTCCGCATCGCCGTTGGGGACCGAGAACGCCTTGGTAAGAGTGATCTTCGGTTCCTGCACTACCAGGGCAGCCTCTCCGTACGTGAGGACGACATGCTGCCCTGTCTGGTCAATGTAGTCTGCGGACACGTTGGTCGAGGCTCCGCCATTGCGGATCATGCCTCCGGTATTGGTGTTTACTGTGTTCTCTACCCGTGCGATGAAATTGATCTTGAGATCGTAGCGGTTGTTGGTAGTCCCCTTTGTTACCTGCTGATCACCGAAGTTCCATGTAACCAAGTTGTTAGTACAGGTCGGCGTGATCGTTCCACCCGGCACGAAACCTGCTGCTGAATACGGTGCCGCACTTAGATTTACGGCCGGAGCCTCGGTGCACCGTACGCCAACGGGAAGTTCATCGCGGATTATAAAGCTCCGGAGTTGTGCGACCGGAATTGATGTAGTGAGTTCGTATCTGACCTCCTCGCCTACCGACACCGCTTGGGGGCTGGCGCCGCTCAAAGGTGTGTTGGAAACGGCTACAATCTTCTTCGGCTGTGTCAAGACTGGGATGATCTTGACCGTGGCATGGGCGTCGGCGGTCACATACACGCGTGCGCCGCCTTTGTCGCCGTTCGGCTTCTGCGGGGCGCTCTGGTGGCCGGACGGTCCTTCAAGGCTGTCATATGTAGCGTTCACCGTGTTGACGAACTGTTGGAGAGGTGCGGCGCTGTCGTCGAAGTCAACGCGGTAGTAGAGCGTGACGAATTTCCCCGCGTCGATCTTCTGCAGAGCGTTGCTATGGGTATACGAGAACTGGATCGTCGCCGGAACGCCGTTCTTCACCACGTCGTCGGTAGTTATCGTACCCTCTCCGCCAGCATCGGCACTGTCGATTGTCCCATCACCGTCATTGTCGAGGCCATCGCTTCCAAACGGGAGGACGTAGGCCAGGTCGCTTGCGTCCTGGGTATCGGTTACGACGATATCGTAGGCCGGAGCGCGCGGGACGCCGTTACTGCTCGCTTCGTTGGCGATCGTTAGCCGGTAGATATAGGAGCTGTAGGCGTCACCGTCATCGGCAAGAGTTACGAAGTGGCTGCAAGCCGGGCCCACGCCGTAGAGCGTCTCGTTACAGACTTCTTTGACGACGGTGAGTTTGGGTTCCTGAACGGTCAGGTCTACCCTACGCACCGCCTCGCGCGGGTAGCCCACGGTATTCGGTCCCAGGTCATACACTTCCTCCAGGTTCGTAATAGGATTGAAGAATACGGCCTGAAAATATGAAACGAGGATGTTGCTACTGATGGCTGCGTGGAGGTTCGGGGCAGCGCTCACGTTTATGGGGTCATTCATGATGCGGTTCGACGTATTGACGCGGAACCACTCATCCTTCTGCGTGATGCGCTCTGCAGGAACAGCCTGGTTGAACGTCCAGTTAAAAAATCCTTCATCTAAAGGCTGAGGCGCTGGCGGAACGAGGCTTACGCCCTTATTAAGGCTTATGCTTTTTACGGCGCTTGTAGTAGCGCCAAAGGGAGCGATATTGGCAAAGGGATCCGTGGACGATATATATCCCTGTCCTGCTGGAGATTGGTCTACGACCTGAATCCTCTGAACCGCAATGTAAGTAAAGCCTGGGGTCCTGAAGCCGAACCAGCCGCCGGTATCGATATGGAATGTGCATTCCTCGCCGATCTCGACAAGGCGGTCTGGAAGCGACGGCAGCGGCACATTGTTTTCCGTGCAGTTGCCGTACTCGGACTTAAGAAGATTAAATCCAATAACACGCGCCCTTATGCCGTCCAATGTGTAGTTGTTCGCGCGGTCGGTAACGCCGTCCTGACGCGGGGTTGGCGTCGGGAACCACAAAGGCGTTCCGTCCCATAGCCTGATCTCTCCGACCGTGTCCGCACGGAACGTCAGGTCGTCTGCCGCATTGGGGTCAAGATTCTTGATGACCTGGAAGGTGTAGTTGACGGTAGCGCCGGGGGCTATCCTCCCGCCAGTGCAGTCATAAACCGTGGCTGTGGCCGGTATGGTCGTCGGGAGCGTCCAGACGGGGCGTGGCGGTGGGTTTGTGGTCTTGGTACAAGCGGCTGGCGCCGTGGAAACCACCATCCCCTGCCCGAAAGTAACGTAGGTATGGTATTGGCTCTTGTCGTTGGCGTTGCTTGCGTCATGCCCGCCGTTGTTTGTTACAGCGACTGTCAAGGGCAACGGTTGGGTCACGTCGTTGGTAAGAATGAAGATAAGTTCCGAACCTACGATGTCAACGTCGAGATCCTCCGGGAAGGCCGGGGGGTTATCGTTGAAAGTAAGGGTTTCATGGCCTTGCGTGGCGCAGAATGTGTCAAAATCAACGGTCAGCCTGTTCGCTAATGTCATCTGATTGGCAGGGTCTGTTCCCGGCGGGCTGCTGTTCGGGGCTTCGACGCGGACATCGAGATTGGCGACTTTGTCATAATAGGACGATTTTATAAGAACGATGGGGAAAGTCACCGTCAGGACGTCGCCTTCACGCAGCATGTTGACCTGGTCGGCGTATATCGGGTGTACCGTCGAGCTGGTCACTGTGAATATAGGTTGAGTATTCGAGAGCGGAACGGCGGGGTCGGTGGACACCAAGGTGCCCGCGGCCGGATTTGTCCAGGTGATCGTATCGACCATACCCGGGTAGCTGCTGCCGTAAGCGGGGTTGATAGTATTGACGCCAAAAGTGGCTCCCCGTACCTGAAGAGCTTTAGTGAACCCACCTGCCCAGTACGTGGGGTCAATGACATACTCGGCTGGAAGAAGGTCGGTAAGCTGGATATTCTTGACCGTGCCGCCGGAGCCATTGGTAATGGTGATGGTCACCATGCCTTTACTTCCCACCGGCTGTGCCGTATTGATGCCCGTGATAGCGCGTTGTACGTTAAGATTTGCACGTTGACCGTAAAGCGTATACAGGGTTGCGACAGCGGGAGCCGGCGTACTGCCGGTAGACGTTGCGGTGATGCCTCCGGCGGGTGGCTGTGCCTGGCAGCCCCACTGTACATTGGAGGCCGTGTTTGTCTTGCTGCTTACGCAGGAGCCGTCAGCCGTGATCTTGCCTACAAGATAGAAGGAGGCGGTACCGCCGGCATTGACATCCACTTCAAAGCCGTCCGGGGAAACACCCATATTGCCGAATGGATTTGTAACAACAAAGGCGTTTATGGTATTGCTTGCCGGAACACAGGGAGAGCCGCCCGGCAATACGCCGTTATTCGCAGCGATCGCATTGGCGCTTGCGGCAGTCGGACAGGCATAATTGATAACGAGATTGTTTGCCTGCATGACGTCGTCGAAGCGGAG
>DATJZV010000043.1:0-17925 GCA_035498715.1 Nitrospirota bacterium | reverse complement strand
GTGTATCAGGACCGACTATCCTTTGGAGCACTCCTGGACAGTCATATTCAACGATGGGGCGGGGGAAAAGACGGGCATTGTGAAGTGGAAAGAAAAAGTCGGTGTTGGCGACAATACCTGCCGGGCTGGAATCGAGTTCCTCCGGAATTAAAAGGACCATTTAACGCATTATGATTATTGATCTAAGGAAAGCCGCAAGATCAAGGTGTCAGACGACACGTCACTTGGTCAACAAATGCATACATTGATGTGCATGGAAACACCAGCCTCGGTTAACCTGCATGAATCTTTTCTTCTTCTTCCTGTCGCGTTTTACAATCGATGCAGAGCGCGGTTACGGGCCTGGCCTCCAGCCGTTTGATGCTGATCTTTTCACCACATGACTCGCATATTCCGTAGGTACCGCTGTCGATTCGCGAGATCGCCTCTTCTATCTTTTTGAGCAGCTTCCGCTCCCGTCCGCGCAGCCTGAGGAGGAAATTGTTGTCCAGCTCCGCCACGGCCTGGTCCGTAGGATCGGGGAAGCTTTCCTTTTCCTTGCTAAGCTTGTCGTTCAGCGTGTGTTCTGCTTCGGAAAGAAGTTCTGCCTTCTGCTTTTCGAGCTTTTTCTTGATGGCTAATAGTCTATTGTCCATTCCAACAACCTCTTAACGCAGTATGGATGGTCCTGCCGGCACCGCTAACATGAGACGACCCAGTTGCAAATTAATGTGGTACTATATCAAAAAAGCATGAAGGAGTCAATTGGTAAAATAGAACATAGCTATGAAGAGAATCATCATTCCGTGGGGCGGCTTCGGTTTCGCAGATTGACAAAACCTGATGACGCGGGTAATATTCACAAGTTGAGTGCTGAAAAATCCACCAAAATTGTGGAGCTCGGCGACTAAATTACTGAGGTGAAGGATATCGACGTACCTTTGGAGCATATTCTCAATAAGCGCGTAAGCTGATAAAGGCTCTTGCCGGATCCATTTATATTTACCTATGAAAAAAAAGAAAACTCAGAAACGAGGCCCCCTCAACTTCGACAACAATCCCTTCAAGCCACTCAAAAGCATTCAATCCGCAGCCGGTTCCGACCAGGGAAAGAAGATTACAACGCCTTTGATAAAAGAAAAGGCCAACGACGATGCCACCCTGTTTATGCGTGCGGTTCACGGGGCGCGAGTCATAGACCCTCCTGACGAGATTCAGCCACAGGAGATAAATGGCATGGCCGCCGAAAAAACTCAGGGTGGAGACCGGGACGAACAGCAGCTTTTTCTTCGAGCCATACGGAGGATCGGCACGACATCCCGCGATGAATTGCCGAAGGCCGATGGAGATGAACCTGGACGCCGGTCGGCAGGCAGCCGGATACGGCAGCTGAAGCGGGGAACGATCGCCCTGTCGGACGAGCTCGATCTCCACGGATATGTGAAAGACGAGGCACTTAAACGCCTCGAACAGTTTATCGCAGGAGCATACAGCAAAGGGCAGCGGGCGGTCCTTGTCATCACCGGCAAAGGGATCAATTCTGCTGTAGGTCCTGTACTGCAGGGGGCCGTCGCAGCGTGGTTGCGGGAAGAAGGAAGGGGAATGGTCGCGGAGTTCGCACCTGCCCCTCGCGACAAGGGCGGGAGCGGTGCATTTGTGGTGTTTTTGAAGGTCCGATAGAACGCTCAACGGGATCAGATTTCGTGCGAAGGCTACTCTGCATTAAGAATGTTTTGTTGACAATTCGCCCGCCTCACATTACAATCCCTTCCATTCGGCGTTTAAAAAAAATGTAACAATTAAATCTGTTTGTGCGCCATTTTACAAAAGTGAAGAATCTGCACACTCCATACGCACAGAGGCCCTGGTGCCGTCCTGGTAGCAAGCATGGACCGCTCTTGCAAATAAAATTAAATTATTGCAGGAAGGAGAGAATGCTGTGGCGATTGTCGTAAAGAAACCCGTCGTCGAGATGGACGGCGATGAGATGACGCGTATCATCTGGAAGATGATCAAAGAAAAACTGCTCTTGCCTCATCTCACGATGGATCTCAAATACTATGACCTCGGCATCAAGCACCGAGACGAGACCGATGATCAGGTAACGGTCGATGCCGCGAATGCCGTCAAGGAAGTCGGCGTGGGCGTGAAGTGCGCAACGATCACGCCGAACGCGGCACGCGTGAAAGAATATGGCCTCAAACAGCTGTGGAAAAGTCCGAATGGGACCATCCGCTCGATTCTTGACGGCACGGTCTTCCGGAAGCCAATCATCGTGAAGAACATCCCTCCGGCGGTGCGGAGCTGGAAGAAACCTATCAGCATCGGCAGACACGCATATGGTGACATATACAGGTCCGTAGAATATAAGGTCTCGGTAGCAGGCAAGGCAGAGCTGGTGTTCTTGCCCGCGGGCGGAGGCGAGAAGGCAACTCTCCTCGTCCATGAATTCAAAGGCCCCGGCGTGATCATGGGCATGCACAACACAGAGAAATCCATCCGGAGCTTCGCCAAAGCCTGCATCAACTACGCAGTTGAAGACAAGTCCGATCTCTGGTTCGGCGCCAAGGACACCATATCCAAAACTTATCATGCTTTCTTTAAAGAAGTCTTTGATCAAGAAGCATCAGCGCGAAAGGTGGATTTCGAGAAAAAAGGCATTAAGTACCGCTACATGCTGATCGACGATGCTGTAGCACAGATCATGAAAGCCGAGGGCGGCATGCTCTGGGCGTGCATGAACTACGACGGTGACGTGATGAGCGACATGGTGGCATCCGGTTTCGGGAGCCTGGGGCTCATGACCTCGGTCCTCGTCTCCCCGGAAGGGGAGTTCTTATATGAGGCCGCGCACGGCACCGTTATGCGCCATTACTACGAGCACCTTAAAGGAAACCCGACATCGACAAACTCGGTGGCCTCAATTTTTGCATGGACAGGTGCGCTCGCACGGCGTGGTGAGATCGACAGAACGCCGGCGGTGGTCGAGTTCGCGCGCAGGCTCGAGACCATCGTAGTCAAGACCATTGAGGACGGGATCATGACCAAGGATCTTGCCGCGATTGCGGAACCTAAACCCACGCACTACTCAGGTACAGAGGAATTCATCGATAGGATAGCGGGGCGATTGTAACTTCAGCATTCCTGCTCTGGGACAGGACCGATGGCGAAGCAACAATTTTTTTGACAGGAGCATCAGTTGACAAGGCCTTTTGCAACATGTTAACATTTAAGAGGATTTAACAGACCAAATCGCATAGGGAGATCAGGTGGCAGGCGAAAAGATACTAAATATTGATGACAGTCCGACTGTACAGAAACTAATTGAAATGATCCTGTCCTCGCAAGGGTACAAGGTCATTCTTGCTTCTGACGGCGAGGAGGGTATTGCAAAGGCGCGGGCCGAGCGCCCTTCGGTGATCCTCGTAGACTTCGTGATGCCCAAGATGAACGGGTTCCAGGTCTGCAAGACGCTGAAGGAAGACCCCGAGTTCCAGAACACCCCAATCATCCTCGTGACTTCCAAGGGCGACAAGGTCGGCAGCAAGTTCGTTGATGTACTTGGGATTACGGAATATTTCACCAAGCCGTTCCAGCCAGAGGAACTGCTCGCAAAGATCCGTGAAGTCATCGATAATAGGCAGGAACCGCCGTCCATACCCCAACCGCCAGCTGAAGTAGCACAAGCAATTGAGCCAGCCGACTCGCCGTCTTTAGAGACGGGTCCGCCATCTGCACCAACCGGGCTTGAGACCATGATCCGGACCATAGTCGAAAATGTGCTGGACGAATTCATCAAAAAGACTGTGCCTGATATGATCCACAAAGAACTGGGGAAAACGCACCCTCTCGAGAGCGTCGGCATTCAAGGAAATCTGGCGAGCTTTAGGATCGTTGAGGTGCTACAGATGCTCGGGCTCCAGCGACAGACGGGCAGGCTGGCAATCTCACGGAGCGTCGAAGACGCCGAGATCTACTTCAAGGACGGAACGATTGTATTTGCATCGTCGAACTCCGGCGGAAGCAAACCCGGCCTGGAAGGTCTGCTTAGGAGGTCCTGCAGGATAAAGGAGGATGGCATCCAGCATGTTCTTCACATTGCCGAGATTACCAGCCAGCCTATCGACCGGATTCTGGCCAAGGAAAAAATGCTAGATCTCAGGACCTTCGCAGAATGCCTCAGGCGCCATACAGAGTCGACAGTGTATAAGGTAATGGCCTGGAATGACGGGACTTTCTTCTTTGAAAAGGCCCCGCCGCCGCTGTTCGCCACGCCGATGCAACTCAAGGTGGATGACCTCATACTCGAAGGCGCAAGGCGTGCCGACGAATGGACGCTCATTCAACAGAAGATCCCGAACTTTACCATTGTGTTCGAACCCATGATCGGGGATGCCGATGAGCTCACGACGCGCGGCATGAGCGATACTGACATGAAGGTCTTCTCCCTCATCGACGGCAAACGTACGGTCCAGGCAATCATCGATGACTCCTCTCTGAGCGAGTTCGAGGTGGCCAAGAGCATGTTCATCCTGCTTTCAGTGAATCTCGTTCGGAGGAAGCGCTAGCAAGCAGCACCAAGCGGGCAAAACCAACGAAATAAAAGGAAAACTTGACAGTACAAAAGAAATATGTTAATTTTCGACTATTCTTCTCACTGTGATTAAAGGAGAAAAACATGGCCAAAATACTCATAGCGGACGACAGTCTGGCAGAGCTCCATATTTTCCAGGCAGCTCTCCAGCCGATGGGCCATACTCTTTTAACCGTCATGGACGGTGACGCGGCGGAAGAGAAGGTAAAGTCCGAAAAAATTGACCTCATTATCCTTGATGTTATCATGCCAAAAAAAAATGGTTTTCAGGTCTGCAGAGACATCAAGAGCAATGACCGATTCAAGAACATTCCAATTATCATGGTCACGTCAAAAGACCAGGAGAGCGATAAGTTCTGGGGGATGAAGCAGGGTGCCGATGAGTATTTGACCAAGCCGTTCAAGCCCGAAGACCTGCTTAAGGTCGTAAAAAAATATATCTGATCCCTGGAGGGGTGCCCGCTTGGCCGAACTTGACAATGGTGTCACAGCCGAAGTGGTTGATATGATACCGGAGGAGGAATTACGGATTTGCCTCTTCAGTATCGGCGAAGACCTCTATGCCATTCCGGTCGAAATGTTGACCGAGATCATTGTTCTCCAGAAAATATTTCCCGTCCCGACCACACCACCGCACGTCCTCGGGGTAATCAACCTGCGAGGCAACATTGTTCCGATCGTCGATATACGACCAGCGCTTGAGTTACCACTTCAGGGGACACCCGGCCAGATCGCAATCATAAAGCGCGGATCTCTCAATATTGGCATCATCGTTGATAATGTTTATGAAGTGGTCGCCGTGCCTGAGAGCAGAATCCTTGACCTTCCCTCTGATACAGGGACACAGGCCGGCAAGGACCGCGGCCGTTTTCTCAAGGGTACCGTCAAGCGTCAGTCCGGTGATGCGGTGCTCTTGGATATCGTGCAAATCTTTGAAGAGATCAAATTGAAGTGATCTGCGTGAGCCGTGACGAAGGACGCCTCGCCACTGAGTTACTGACCGCACTGCTTGTAGAACGAAGGAGCAGAATCTATGAAGATCAGAAACCCATTTTATCGATTGAGCATAAGGACCAAGATCGTGCTCATGATTATGGGCATGTCCGTTATTTTCGGGACCGGCATCCTTGCCTTCATTTATGTCCAGATCCAGAACACACTTCGCGATGAGGCAATCAGCAAGACTCGTATCCTGGCCGACGGTTTAAGCGTTAAAGCGGCTGAACCGGTGCAAGTCGAAGACCTCAACGCGCTCCAGTTTATCCAGGGCGAGGCCATTATCCAGTCCGACGTCGCGTACTGCTTCATCAAGGACGGCAGAGGCCACGTGATCTCATCCTCCTTCGAAGGGAATCAAATCCCTCCCGTCCTCCAGAGCATCAATACTTTACAGCCCGGGACGCCGCGGGAAGAGGCCGCCATAGTGACGCTCAAAGGCGGTGTTGTCGAGGTTATCGATGTCGCATCGCCCATCGCTGGCGGAACACTCGGCTCGGTGCATGTGGGACTAAACATGTCCAAGATCAAGGAGAATATCAGAAATCTCCTTATATTCATCATGGCCGTAGGCGTTGTCTCGCTCGGCATTCTTGCCGTCATCACCCTGGTTCTTTCCGCCGTCACCATCGCTCCGGTGCGGGACCTCATGCGGGTCGCTGAAGCACTGGGCCGCGGCGATCTTTCAAAGAAGGCGAACGTGACCACCGGTGATGAGCTTGGCCAGCTTGGAGACACGCTCAACAGCACGATTGACAGGCTTCAGGGCCTGATCCAGACCGAGTCAGACCGAGACAAGATGCAGCATCAGGTGATGGACCTGCTCTCGGTCGTGAGCACGGCAGCGGAAGGAGACCTTACCGTAAAGGCTGAAGTGACTGCAGATGCTTTCGGTTCAGTTGCCGATGCATTCAACCTCATGATCACCGGTCTTACCACCCTCGTGACACAGGCAAGCGATGTGGCGACAGAAATCCAGCGCTCCACGTCTGAAATTCTCCTCTCTTCCGAGCGAATGCGGCAGGGTGCCGAGGTTCAGGCAGCACAGATCCGTACCGCATCGGATGCGGTAAACGCCATGTCCCATACGACGCAACGCATGGCCGAGAACGCCGACGCAGCCACCCAGACCTCACTTAAGGCAACGCAGGCGGCGGTCAAGGGCGGCGCATCCGTGACAGAAACCATCAAAGGTATGCAGCGCATCCGGGCCACGGTGCAGTCCACCGGGAAAAAGATCAAAGGCCTCGGCGAACGCTCCCTCGAGATCGGCGCCATCATTGAAGTGATCAACGAAATCGCAACCCAGACTAACCTTCTCGCGTTGAACGCCGCAATCGAGGCCGCCCGAGCCGGTGAGCAGGGCAAGGGCTTTGCCGTGGTAGCTGATGAAGTGCGGAAACTCGCAGAGCGCGCTGCGCGGGCAACGAAGGATATTACGGGACTCATCAAAGGCATCCAAGTTGAAACGAGCGAGGCCGTAACCGTTATGGAAGAGGGTACTCGCGAGGTGGAAGAGGGGACCAAGCTGGCAGACCAGGCCGGCTCCGCGCTCCGCGAGATTGAACAGATTGTCCAAAAGACCGCCAGCCTCGTGACGGACATTACAAGGGCGGCGGGCGACCAAGTGAAGGTGACCGAGAGCGTGGTGAGCTCCATGGACAGCATTCTCAAGCAAACCCAGGAGACCACCCACGGCGTCCAAGATACCGTGACTACCATCGGCAAGATGGCGGAACTTTCCAAACGACTCACGGACGCCATCGGAAGATTCAAACTCGGGAAGGAGACTGGCGGTAAGCCGAGCGAGGTGGCGCTTCCCACCCACGAAAGATTTCCGCCAATCGTAGAGCAGGTGACTACGAGTGACGAGGAAATCAAGCTCGGCTTCATTGAATAGACTATATGGCTGCTCCGTTCGATAAATCAAGCATCATTGAGTTCTTCATCGTGGAGGCTGGCGAACACATCCAGAATCTCAACAAGGGACTTTTGTCCCTTGAGAAGGACCCCACCGATAGCTCCCTGATCGATGAGCTGTTTCGTGCCGCGCACACGCTGAAGGGTTCTGCCGCCATGATGGGATTCCAGGGAATCAGCGATGTGGCGCACAAGGCCGAAGACATGCTTGGCCAGTTCCGCTCCGGTGCCATTCCCATCCTGAAAGAGACCATGAATTATCTATTTGACAGCGTCGATGCCATCAAGCTTATGGTCGATAGTGTGGCGGCAAATAAGCCCGAGGATCCGCTCGTGATCGACAGCATTGTCCAAGCGTACAAAGATGTTATAGAAAAAGTGCGTTCCGCCTCCGAGGGGCAATTCGTTGAGGGACCACCCGCAGACGTGTCAGCGATGCCAGTGGTGGAGCCCTCGCAGCCCTCGCAGCCCGCGACGTCCGCCAACGGTACAACGAAAGAAGAAATGGATCTGGCACGGGCACAAACCCTCGACACAGAAGAACAGGTGTTCGATGTGGAGCCGCTGCAACTGCAAGAGGAGCCCGGGCCTGCCGAGCGACCTGCGGATTCGGTATCCGCTTCTGCGTCGGTGGCTACCGCTTTGCAGGAACAGCCAGAGCAAACTGAACCGGAGGCGCCGCCTGCTGGTGCTCGTGGCACGCTCAAGAGAGAGATCGAAGAGTCAAAGAAAACCGGGGTCCTAGAGAAGCGCGGCTTGGGCCGCCGGGCCAAGGACGCGCCTGAATTGGAAAAGCAGTTCATTCGCGTCAATATCGAACGGCTCGACAACCTTATGAACCTCGTCGGGGAGATGGTTGTGAACAGAAACCGGCTCACCCGCCAGGTGGAGTTCATAAAAACGCTCCGGGACGAGCTCGCCTTCAGTCAGAGCCGACTTCTCCACGAGATCAAAAAATTCGAGGAAAAGCACGAGTATACCCTCAACTACGGCTTGCCGACCTCGCAGGTCGTGGAGCAGGCCAATGACTTCTTTGAGCTCGAGTTCGATCGGTATGACGACTTCAATCTCCTGTCGCGCAAATTAACTGAGATCACGAACGACACAAACGAGATCATGACCGAGCTTGCCGGGTTCTTTGACTCATTCGAACTTGATACAGGCAAGATTTCCACCATCACAACGAACATCCAGAGCGAGATTACCATGGCTCGCATGGTCGAAATGGACAGGCTATACCAGATGCTCCAGAGGCCCGTCCGTGACCTTGCCCTGAAGGAAAACAAGCAGCTGAACATGGTCGTGTCGGGCGGCGAGACCAAGATAGACAAGACAATTTTCGAAATCATCTCCGACCCGCTTGTGCACATGATCAGGAATGCCATCTCCCACGGTATCGAGGCGGCGGAGGAGCGGCGGGAACTCGGGAAAGATCCGACAGGGGCCCTCATTCTGAAGGCCCGCCACGAAGGCAACAGCATTATCCTCGAGATCGAGGACGATGGCCGAGGCATGGACCCTGCGACCCTCAGGAAGACAGCAGTGGACAAGGGGTTCATGAGCCCTGCTGAGGCACTAAGCTTGACTGATATCGAAGCCATCAATCTGATCTTTCGCCCCGGGTTCTCTACGTCGCAGTCCGTGAGCAAGATATCCGGCAGGGGGGTAGGTATGGACGTGGTCTCTACCCATCTGGCCAAGATAAACGGCAGAATCGAGATTAAGACCGAAAAAGGCGTTGGTACCCGATTCGTCATCAGACTCCCACTTACGCTTGCCATCGCACAGGCCCTGATCGTCAAGCTTAAGGAACAGGAGCTGGCGATTCCCATGAACCTTGTGGAAGAGACGACGCGGTATTCATTTAAGGAAATCCAGCGGGCCGCCGGCGAGGAGATGGTGAACCTCCGCGGAACGCTTATCAGGCTCATCAAGCTGAACAATATCTTGGGCGCAGGCAAGTTCCCGAAGAAAGAGGAGACCTATCGCCATCCGACCCTTATCTTGGGCACGGCGGAAAAACGCCTCGCGCTCATGGTGGAGGATATCATCGGCCGGGAAGAGATCGTGATGAAGCCGCTCGGCGAATATCTGAAGGGAGTTAAAATGTTCTCCGGCGCAACGATCTCGGGCGAAGGCAACGTCCGTCTCATTCTCAACATCTCATCGCTGTTCGGTGAAGAGACGGTGACGATGAAGGCCAGCTTTGTTGCGGCAACGAAAGTGGCGGCTCCCGAAGTGGCTATGCGAAAACCGAAAGTCCTGGTCGTCGACGACTCGATCAGCATCCGAAAGTACGTGCAGCGGTTCCTCGACCGTACAGGATATGAGGTTGAAGTGGCCCCGGACGGCATGGAGGCGCTCAACATTTTGGGCAAGATAAAATTCGATGCAGTGATCACCGACCTGGAAATGCCGATCATGCACGGCTATGACCTGATTTCCGAGATGAAGAGGAATCCAGACCTCATGAACATACCCCTTATCGTGCTGACGTCGAGGGCGGGAGAGAAGCACCGACAGAAGGCGGTCAATATGGGCGCGCAGGACTACCTCGTAAAGCCGTTTGAAGAAGAGGAAATGCTCAGGGCGCTAAAAAGAATTCTGAGCGGGACCGCTCTCGCGAGTCACGCATAATCGCACGAATATATGGACGAACGTACCAGTTTTCTGATATTATCAGGTGCAGGCGTGAGCGATGTCATCCCTATTCTGCTCGAGAAGAGTAGAGCCCTCTTCGGCATCGCTGTGGAAAGCGTCGTTGGAGTTACTGCACTGGGGGATCCCGCGTCGCCATCCGGCTCCGAACAGGACGCAGGAAACATTGACCCAAAATTTGCAAAGGGATATATATAAGTTGTCCAGACAATCATGATCTCCGATTATGAAAGGCTGCTCCATGCCAGTTAAACTTTTATTAGCAGACAAAAGCATCACCATCCAGAAGGTCGTGGAGATGCTGTTCTCAGGCAGAGAATACGAGGTCGTTTGCGTGAGCGACGGTGAGAACGCGCTCTCCGAAGCGTCGCGAGTGGTTCCCGACGTGGTACTGGCGGATGTCGACCTGCCGCGCATCGATGGCTATAATCTCGCCGCCAGGATCAAACAAGTTCCCGCGCTCGCACAGACCCCTGTGATCCTCATGATGAGCAGGGACGATGTGTACAACGATGCCAAAGGGCGGGAATCAAGCATTATAGACCATATCGCAAAGCCCTTCGAATCACAAGAGCTCATTGGTAAGGTAAAGAAGGCGCTTTCTGCGGTGCGGATTACGGAACCCGCCCCCGTTGCGCCGCGGCCGGTTGCAGCCCCCACGCCACCAAAGTCGCCCTTGGTTTCAAACCGCCCTTCCTCGCCGGTGGTCCCCCCTTCGGCGCCCAAAGTAGCAGACTCCAAGCCCAAGCAGCCCTCGCCGCCCACAGACATCTTCGACATCATTCAGGAAGCACCGACACATGCTGAGCTGAAGCGTCCTGCTACGCCGACGCCTTCCGAAGAAGATGAGGGCGTATTCGAGGTAGAGCCCGTCGTGGAGGTGGAAGAGCCGCTTGACAGCAATCTCGGTCAGACACTGCCCCTTGGGAAGAAGGCAGTGGAAGAGATGAGGGCCGGCTTGGGCCTGACCGACAAGAAGGAAGAATCGCAGCCCGAAATCATCACGTTTGAATCACTCGATATGGCGACGCAAACTTTGGGCGACTTTGCACCTTCGCCGAAGCCCCTGCAGCCCGTAGCTGAACCACCCCGGTCGACAACGCGCCCGGCTGATGCACGGCGTAAGGAGCAGGAGGTCGTCACTTCGTCGATGCCGATGCCTCAGATATCAGAGGAGATGGTCCGCAGGATGGCGGAAGAAACCATTGCCAAGATGGCGAAAGATATGTTCGCAAAGCTTCCGCCAGTGCAAGTACCGACGCTTCCCGAGAGCGAGCTCCGCCGTATGGCGGAAGCGGCCATCACAGAGCAGGCGAAAGAGGCCTTTGAGATGCTGCCACCTCCTCAGCCGCCGAAGGTGTCCGAGGAAACGGTTCGGAGAGGTCTCGAAGAGGCGGTTTCCAAGATCGCAAGAGAGATGGCGAAGGAAGTTTTCGAGAAGGTGGCATGGGAAGTGATCCCGGAGCTAGCTGAGCAGCTGATAAAACAGGAGATTGAGCGTTTGAAGGCGGAGACCTAGAGCCTCTAAGTGGAAGTGCAGAGTGCTGAACAGAACGACGAGGGGACTTGCTCCCCTCTTTTATTTGGATGGCGGCGCAGCGTTAAAGGAGAGCGTACTCGATGTCAGGAAAAGAATTGCCCAAATCCTATGAACCGAAATCGGTAGAAGAGCGGTGGTACGCATTCTGGCTCGAGAAGGGATATTTTCACGCCGATGAGAATGCCGGCGGAGAGCCTTTTTCGATCGTGATCCCGCCGCCAAACGTGACCGGGTCGCTCCATATCGGACATGCACTGAACTCAACGCTCCAGGACATCCTCGTGCGCTGGATGCGCATGTCCGGCAGGAACACCCTCTGGGTGCCTGGCACTGACCACGCGGGCATCGCTACGCAGAACGTGGTCGAGCGTCAACTTACCAAGGAGCACATCGACCGGCATGCCCTCGGCCGGGAAAAGTTCATCGAAAAGGTCTGGGAGTGGAAGAAAGTGTATGGCGGCCGGATCATCAGTCAGCTTAAAAGGCTTGGTGCGTCGTGCGACTGGAAACGGGAGCGTTTTACCATGGACGAGGGGCTTTCACGCTCTGTGCGCGAGGTCTTCGTCACGCTTTATGATGAGGGGCTTATCTACCGTGGCGAGAGACTCATCAACTGGTGTCCCCGCTGTCACACCGCGCTCTCGGACATCGAAGTAGAGCACGAGGACGAGAGGGGCAAACTCTATCACATAGCCTACCCCCTGAGCTACGATCACAACGTCCGTCTAACCGTTGCCACCACACGGCCAGAGACCATGCTCGGCGATACTGCCGTTGCCGTGCACCCGCTCGATCCCCGCTATAAGGACCTCATCGGGAAGACCATCGATCTGCCGCTCACCGCACGCCGGATTCCGATCATAGGCGACTCCGTCCTCGTTGATCTCGAGTTTGGCACAGGCGCGGTGAAGGTCACGCCGGCTCATGACTTCAACGATTACGAGGCAGGCCAGCGCCAGATACCTCCGTTACCCCTAATCAGTATTTTGAATGAACAAGCTGAGATTGTTCCAAATATTCCTGATATTAATCCAGATGTGCAAAAGCAAATAGCATGGAAACCTGCAAAAAAAGCTCGTGGTATAGTTGTCGAATTGCTAAAGGAACAAGGCTTCCTTGTCAAAACGGAAGATCACAACCATTCTATTGGGAAATGCTACCGATGTAAGACTGTGGTAGAACCACGCCTTTCGCCCCAGTGGTTTGTCAAGACCGTGCCACTTGCAGAACCTGCCATAAAGGTTGTCGAAGAGGGGAAGGTTCAATTTTATCCGAAGGGCTGGGAGAACACCTACTTCGATTGGATGCGAAACATCAAAGACTGGTGCATTTCGCGCCAAATCTGGTGGGGACATCGCATTCCTGCCTGGTATTGTAGAAAATGTGACAATGGAACACTTGAGAGTTCGATTAAAGTTGGTTCTGTTGGAGAAGATGGCGCCACTCCTTCGAGTGATGAGAACACTACGACGGTTGCGATTAATGCTAAACCCATTGTTCAGAGAGAAGAACCTCGGAAATGTCCGCATTGCGGCTCTACCGACCTTATTCAAGATCCCGACGTGCTCGATACATGGTTCTCGTCGGCGCTGTGGCCCTTTTCCACGCTCGGCTGGCCCGACAAGACCAAGGAGCTCGCGACCTACTATCCCACGTCGGTGCTTATCACGAGCTTCGACATCATCTTCTTCTGGGTCGCTCGAATGATCATGATGGGTCTCCACTCCATGAAAGAGGTCCCGTTCCAGCACGTTTATATACATGCCCTCGTCCGCGACGCCGAAGGACTGAAGATGAGCAAGTCAAAGGGCAACGTCATCGATCCACTTGTGATGATCGACCAGTACGGCACCGATGCATTCCGGTTCACGCTCACGGCCTTTGCCGCCCAGGGCAGGGACATCAAGATGTCCACGGAGCGCATCGAAGGCTACCGGAACTTCGCAAACAAGATCTGGAACGCAAGCCGATTTGTGCTCATGAATCTTGAGAAGGATTTTGTGCCGAACGCGGAGCTGTTGACCAAGGATACGTCGCTTGCCGACCGCTGGATCCTTTCACGCATGAACACTATGAGCAAAAACATCCAGCATGCGCTCGCGGATTACCGGTTCAATGACGTGGCCTCCGGTCTGTACCAGTTCATATGGCATGAGTACTGTGACTGGTATCTGGAATTATCCAAACCCGCATTGAATCAGGAAAAAGGCTCGGCATCACGAAGCGCAGCACAGACCGTGCTAGCCCATGTGCTCGAAACCTCGCTCAGGTTATTACATCCCATCATGCCATTCATTACCGAGGAAATCTGGCAGACGCTACCGGAGAAGGTCAGAGCCAAGGAGCCGGGGGCCAGGGGCACGGGTGAATCAATAATGGTATCATCCTATCCCATTGCGGATGAAAAGGTGATCAATACCGAGATCGAGCAGGATATGCAGATGGTGATGGATACCATCCTTGCCATACGGAACATCCGCGGCGAGATGAACATCGCTCCGTCAATGCAGATAAATGCGATTGTTAAAGTAGAGACCGAAGAGCTTGGCAAGCATCTTCAGAAGAGCGCCAGCTATGTAATGACCCTTTCTCGCCTCAAAGAGCTTCGGATCGGCGTGGATGAGAAGAAACCAAAATCAGCAGCAACCGGCGTGATCAAAGGGGCCGAGGTATATGTGCCGCTGGAAGGCCTTCTTGACCTCACGCAGGAACGCGACCGGCTTCAGAAAGAGATTGCGAAGATATCCAAGGATATCGATATTTTCTCTAAAAAGCTTTCGAATAAGGATTTCGTTGACAAGGCGCCGAAGGCAGTAGTAGAGAAGGATATGGCGAAGCTTGAAGAGTTTAAAGTAAAGCGGGATAAGCTTGAGCAGAGCCTGCAGATGCTGGGATAACTTGGCCAGGGCATAACATACGGGTCCCTTTTAGAATTATACAGTGGCGTCCGAGCATAGCCATCATCATAGCTGAATATAGGCTCCTAAAAGTGAGTGAAGGGATATTAACCAACCTTATCTCTTTACCTCCGTTTTCAGCAAAATCAGTTAAGCCGATGCCTGGTCTTATGCCGATTTGGTTCGGTATAGCTTCAATTGTAAAGTGATACTGTTATGGAACTTTATGTTAGAAAAATAATAGAACATGCTCTTTCCGAGGATATCGGCCCTGGTGACGTGACTTCCGAGGCGACGGTTCCTGCGGGGTCCACATCCACGGCGGATATGCTGGCAAAGCAGGACCTTGTCCTCGCCGGGCTTGATGTGAGCCTTGAAGTTTTTCATTTTCTCGATGCTGCTATTCAGCTCACGCGATTTGCGCAGGATGGCGATAGAATAGAATCGGGGAAAGTCATTGCGAGAGTGTCAGGCAGCACACGAGTTCTCCTCGCGGGAGAGCGCGTTGCCTTGAACCTCCTTCAGCACATGTCAGGTATTGCCACCCTAACGTCAAAATATGTCGAGCAGCTCAAAGGGCTCAAGGCGCAAGCGCTGGACACAAGAAAAACGCTTCCTGGATTAAGACAGCTTGAAAAGTATGCTGTTCGCATGGGTGGCGGGACGAACCATCGGTTCGGCTTGTATGACGGCATGCTGATCAAGGATAATCACATCAAGGCTGTGGGCAGCATCGCGAAAGCAATCGAAAGTGCGAGAAGGAAAGCCCACCACCTGCTCAAGATCGAAGTCGAAACCAAGACGCTCGATGAAGTGCGCGAGGCGCTGGCTGCAAAAGCGGACATCATATTGCTCGACAACATGCCGCTCGACACGATACGCGAGGCTGTAAAGTTGATCAATGGTCAGGCGTCCGTCGAGGCATCGGGTAATGTAACATTGGAGACGATTCGCGAAATAGGAGAGACGGGTGTGGATTTTATTTCCTCGGGAAGCCTGACGCATTCGGCGCCTGCTGCGGATATCAGTATGAAGATTAAATAGCAGGGTCAAGGGGCATGGGTTCAGGGTCCAGAAAAAGGCGAGCCGAAATTCACTTATTTCCATTGCCGACTGGCCCATGACCCGATGAGTCTATGTATAAGGATAAAGTCCTGAAACTCCTTCGATCATCCAAGGCCGGTTTTATTTCCGGCGAGGAGTTGGCGAGAAAGTGTGGCATCTCGCGTACCATGGTGTGGAAGCATATCAAGGCGCTCGAGCGCGATGGATTCGGGATCCAGGCCGTGCCGTCGCAGGGATATCGCATCACCACGGTGCCCGATATCCTTCGCTTGGGCGACATCAAGCCGGGGCTGAAGACAAGGGTCATCGGAAAGGAAATCGAGCTCTTGCTCGAAGTTGCGTCAACTAACACCCGTGCTATGGAGATGGCGTCGAACGGCGCCCCAGAGGGCACCGTTGTGATTGCCGAGACGCAAACAGGCGGCAAAGGGAGACTTGGGAGAAAATGGATATCGCCCAAGGGGAATCTTTATTTCAGCCTGATTCTGCGACCCGACATCCCGATGTACAAAGCGCCGCTTATCACGCTAATGGGTGCGGTGGCTGTTGCCTCGGCGATAAGAAGGCAGTGCGCGTTAGAAACCGCAATCAAATGGCCAAATGATGTCCTCATCTCCGGTCGAAAAGTGAGCGGCTTGCTGACCGAAATGAGCGCGGAACAGGATCGAATTCGGCACATTGTGCTCGGCATCGGTATTGATGTGAACATGGATCTCGGGATGCTGCCTCCTGATGTTCGCGAACTCACGACGACCCTTGCCGTATCGGCCGGTGAGAAGATCAACAGAACAGCTCTCCTTCAGGAGATCCTTCGAGACCTCGATCATTGGTATCAGGTTTTTCTCTCGAACGTGCAGGATGTGCTGAGTGCGTGGAAGTCACTCAATTTGACTATCGGCCACCGGGTAACAGTGAGTGGAGCGGGAGAGACGCTCGAAGGCTTGGCTCAAGGGATCGACAACGAAGGCAGGCTTATCATCAGGCTCGACGACGGCGCAATCCGCACGGTTGCTGCCGGAGATGTTACAATGCAAAAAAAATTTTAAAAAAGCCTTGCCGCACAGGGCGCAGAAGTCACAGAGAGAAACAAAGACACGGCATTATACGATAGCGGGTCAAGGAATAAGCGGCTTGAATTTTACATCGTTCATTATCTGCGAAATCTGCGGCTAAAATGCTTTTGTATTTACCAAAACCACCGCAGAGAGCCCCTGGCTTTAGCCATGGGAATGGCGCCACAATCAGTACAGAGGACCTCTCTTATCGGGGTCTTCAGAAGCAGTATGGCAAAAGCATCGGGCGCCGTGCCCCCGGCACGTTTATCGAGATCCTTGGCCGCAAAGCCGCAAATGCTGGCGGTCGGGTATTCGAATTCGCTACCCGGACCACGGCGCTCTCTCAAGCATGCCACTGCGGTCACAAAGCCAGGAAACAGCTCCGGGACCGCTGGCATGTATGCCAGAAATGCGGGGCAGTGGCCCAACGAGACCTCTATTCCGCTTTTCTGGCCAAATACGTTCATGATGATGTTCTCGACATACGTCAGGCAGAACAAGCCTGGCCGGGTGCACACCTGCTCCTGGAACGGGCGATGTCGGGGTTGCAGCATCAAGCGGCGAATGGCCTCTCTACTCCGGCCAGCTTTGGCTTGAACCAGAGACAGAGCCGCTCGCCCGTTAAAGACGGATCAATGGCGGCCGAGGTTCGCGATATTGCTTCTATCGCAAAAGAGGTCGTCAAGGCAGCGCACGCTGCCGGTGTTTCTATTGCCGTCAGAACCCCCTAGCTTCGCTATGGGGTAGGTCAGTTAGCGCTATTTTCCCCTCCTCATCCTCAGAGGAGAAAAAAATCGGGGGTTCAAATGCTTCTCGCCATAGACATCGGCAATACGAACGTGGTCCTCGGCGTGTTCGACAAAGAGGCGCTCGTCGAGAATTGGCGCGTGGGCACTAATACGCAGATCACCCCGGACGAGTACGCAATTATCTTCAAAGACCTGTTCGGCTTTGCCGGGCTTGAGTTCAAGCAGATTACGGGCGTCATCATTTCAACGGTGGTGCCGCCGCTCCTGCCGGTCATGGTCGAGATGTCATGGAAGTACTTCCGCATAGAGCCATTGGTTGTGACACACGAGATCAAGACGGGCATGACGATCCGCTATGACAATCCCAAAGAGATCGGGGCAGACAGGATCGTGAATGCCGCGGCAGCATATAAACGCTACGGCGGTCCGCTGATCATCGTGGACTTCGGCACCGCTACCACATTCTGCGCGG
>DATJZV010000042.1:0-7684 GCA_035498715.1 Nitrospirota bacterium | reverse complement strand
GAATGCATAATCTATTCTGCTATCGTTTCGGCACTGTCAATTATTGCCTATACTATGCAATTGTAAGGAATTGACCGCCCGTGAAGTTCGGATATTATTTATTGCAGCTCCGAAATCGTTTTCATCTGGATTATCAGGAATATTCCGCCTTGCGATGGACGGGAAGCCCCGTCAGAAACCACTTCCATAAAGCAGAAACACTACAACAGCGGCACATAAACAATATATTCCGAATAGATGCCAGCGGCCGCGCTCCAGCCACAGGGAAAGCCACTTAAGAGCGAGAATTCCAGAACCAAAGCTTAGTACCATCCCCAACAGACTAGGATAAAAGAGACCCACGATGCTTGGCATATCAACTGAAGACGCGTGGCGCGCCTTCAGTAATCTTAAGACTTCTCGGACGATTACTGGTGGGGTAAGAACAACGGCAAGGGCGAAACTAAACTCCTCAACCCTTTGTTTGGCTATCCCTAAAAGCAGCCCGGTGGATATAGTTGCCCCGGAACGCGAAAATCCTCGAAACGGGAGACAGATACCCTGCACTGCTCCGATCCAGCACGATTCCTTCAAGCCCAAGGTGACGTCCCCACCGGTACGACGACTTTTCCGCCCTGCGAAAACGATTAAGAGACCTGCTGCTGCAAGAGCTGCCGAGATCAAAACCATGTTGCCGAAGAGAAGTTCAATCTCCGCACGCGGGACATCACCCAATATAAATTTCTCAATAAAATATTTCAGCAATAACCCTATAATACCCGTCAAAAAAGTAGCCGCTGCAATAAGCTTTACTGAATCCCAAATAACTTCACGTGAAGAAAAAAAGGTTTCTTTCCAGGATTTCCAAAAAAAGAAGATGACCGCAAACATGGTGCCCGTGTGAAGCATCACCAGAAGAAGCGTCATCTCCGGAGTGGTTGGGTCGAGTCCCATCAATTTTTCTGCTACGATAACATGCGCTGAGCTTGAGACCGGCAATAGTTCAGCGGCTCCTTGGACTATCGCAAGAATAAGAATTTTTAACCAAATCATTGGCATGAACCTCGATTAATTCCTGTGAGATTTGTTAACCTTGTTTGTCAACATTACGACGCCTTGACTCGAACGGTCAGATATAGTTCCAACATGGAACCCGCATATTTCAAACGACGCATCTACTGTTTATCAATTTGCGCCGTAAAACCCCGTCACTTCAGGGCGGGGATATAAGGCGCCGGTTCAGAAGCAACCAGAGTCGTGCTGACCTCAATAAGTAGTGGACAAATCAGGAAGTACGCCGGACAAAAAGGTATGATCGATATTCTTCGCTTCGATCAAATCCTGAACCCTGTCATGAGCACTTACGGGCTTGCGCACGTGATCGAGTTAAACAATCGACAAATTCAGATTGTAACAATCGCTACACGCGTCAAGCGATCATTCTTGTCTCTACTCAGAATATATTAACCCCGTAAGTTTTGCGCGCAACATTCATTAACAAAGAGGAAATTATCAAGGGGTGGGTTCTTCATGCTGTGTCGTCCCCGTTGTCATCGCGGTGGGCTCCGGATTTTGAGCCGGACGGTGCATTCTTGGCGGCAATGAAAACCCCAAACGACAGTATGAAGGCCAAGCCGGCCACGATGAATGAGAGCGATTTCCCCTGCCATAGGCCGGTAAACCAGCGCATGAACTCATCCGCAAGCACGGCCGCACTTCCGCCATATAGCTGCAAATCATGGACATATTTCTTTGTATATCCACCCGCACCCGGGTACACATATCCACCGACGATTTCGTAGCTTTGATCGGTGGTCGAATCATTTATGGCAGCCCGGTAAATAAGGGCGGAACCGCTTAAACCAACCAGCAGGATAACGGCGCTGGTGAGGTATAAGAATGTTCGCAGGCGCATGATATTCAACTTCATAGTGTGCTTTCCATTTGCCGTTTTACATCTCGGCACAGCGGTCATGTGGGAGAAACGTCATCGCTGGGCAGGATGATTGTACTGCTCGGGGATAGTATTCGTCAAGGACGATCTGCGCCGTCCATCGATCGCCAGCCACGTCCGAACCGATTCCCGCATGTAACTTCATATCCCGCGGGAAGGAACTCTTGTACGGTGCGGGAGTAAGCATGCTCAGCACGTTTCTGATGGGAACTTTTTCATGCTCCTTCGGATTTCTGCTCTATAGATGTAAGGGACTGTCATTCCTTAACCGGTGTCCAGGTCTCGTCTGGATCGTATGATTGCATCTCCTGGGAGATCTTCAAGGTGTCCGGTCCGAGGTTTTTTTGAAAAACCTTGCCTTGCTGGTTGACGATAAAGGTCATTATTCCCGACTTGCCCCAGTTTGAGGGGAATGCGGCCAAACCGAAGCCGCCGACCATGTTGCCATTGATGACGTAATTGTATTTTCCGCCGGGCGCATGCTCACCCTGTTTTGTCAGGATCTTGAAATAGTATCCATGAAACGGCACCGGCTTTTCCTTGAATACGGACTTTTCCTTCTTATAGCCCTCTATCCTGGCCTGTGCCACCAGTTCACCCAGGGGGCTCACTGCTTCACCTGGCTCATGTCTCCAGAAGAGACCGTTCTTCTTGCCGGGATCACTCCGGAGTTTCAGTGCATACGCAAGGATCCCGTCACCATCCCAGTCCTTCAGAACATACTCGCGCTGTGCCTTGACGTATGCGTGACAGACCAGTATGGCAGTGAGTTCGTCTTCTCCGATCCTGCGGTTCAGGATCTCTTCTTTGCCCGCTTCCGTATCAAAGAACCATTGGCCATTTGTTTTTACCAGAGGAATCGGGAACGGCCAGTTCTCATTGCCTATCTGAATGATTACCTTCCCATCATTCTCTTTCACGAGGCTGGTTTTCTCCGCTACGTGCTTGGTAAATTCCTCAAATTCAGCGGCGGCCTGCACCTCGTCACTGGAGCGAAGATCTTTTGCCGAGGGTCCGAAGAGCTGATCGAGCGCATCCTTATCGCGCATCTTGACAGCCTCAACGAGTGCTTTCAGCGCATCTTCAGGAGTTGAAAAAAGTTTTTGCGATGCTGCCGCCATTATCGGCATGCTCCAGGCAATGATAAATGCTATGCAGATAAGAAGCGCAGCAATAAAAACCATACCCCGCGAAGGGTAAAAGAAAGATTTCTTTCGCCTTGTCTCCATGATTTTTCCCTTTCTTAATTCAAAGTATTCCGTGATATAAAATCCGTGAAACAACCCCTTCATTGCTACCGGCGTTGCCTGTCACCGGAGGCATTCCTGCCTGCAGGAGCACTGCCTCGACTTACTGGGGGAGCGGAAGGCCGTGCTTGTTCGCTGCTTTGACGGCTGGTCTGGCCACGAAGGCTCTGCGTCTGGGCTTCACTAGCTCCCCGGTAACCGCCAAAGGTCACCGATGGTGTTCTGGCAGGCTGCTGGCTCACTCGCGCAGAAGCGGGCTGATTCAAGCCGCTGCTGCTAATATGTGGAGTAACTGGGCTCGGCTGCTGACCGCTGCCTGGAGCCTGGGTTGTCTGCCGTTGACTGACTTCTGGGGCAGGCATTGTTTGTCGCTCGCTGAAACTTGGAGATGGCCTCGTCGGTTGCTGGCTGACATTTGGAGTCGGTACGGTCGGCCGTCGACTGACACTGGGAGCCAATGGTGCTGGCTGCTGATTGACGATACCACGGCTTTCCCGGCCGCGATTGCTGTATGCGCGGGTGTCCTCTCCGAGGCCGTACCTCCCTCCGGCAGGCTTGGGCTGTAGCGTAGCGCCCCCCCTAGCTTCACCCATGCGTTCATACCTGTCGGCGTTCGGACCACTGGGTCGCGAGGCCAAGTACCTGGCGGGGTCACCGTGTGATCTATCATGCCTCCATGTTTCATTAATGAAGGGCCTGCTTCTGTTGATATAAACATTCCTCACGTGAACATATGGCCTTGCACGATTGACCCAGCCCGGGCGGTCCCAGCCATGATAGATCACGTGGTGGTGATACCAGTCAAAGTCCATGTTCAACCAGCCCCCGATCACCAGGCCAAAGCCAAAGGTGATGAACGGCGAGTCGGTCGGAGCTTGGACATATACAACTGAGGCGTCATACTGAGGGACGTACATATACTGAGGTTGAGCCGGAACAATCTGGATGTAGTCTCCTTCGATGATGACACTTTGTTCAGCGTTACTGACCAGATTGCCGACGGCCCTCGCCCGCCATCTGAGCCGCTGGATCGAACGGGTCACGTCTTCCGGCTGGTTGAGAAAGGCATCTCCCACGTTGGCAGTCCAATCCATATTATCGGCCATCATTTGAAGAACGCCTGGATAGTGGGCAATTGCCCTGACGGACTCGGCCCAATCCTGCTCGTCAATGCGCGACACATCCCCTCCGCTCTTGAGCCACGCATCCGCATCGGCAACCTCAGTCGGATAGGTCGAGGCAGGCAGTATCTGGGCCAGCAGAGGGTCCGGGTAGAGTGCGATAGGGGCGAGAAGGCTATCAAGCTCATCATCCGTGAAGGATACTGAGTATGTCAGGTCCGAGTCGTCCGCCCAGGCCTGGATGGACAGGAGAGCTAAAAGGCACACAATTAATACGAGCAAGAAGCCCTTTATAAAGGTCCTCTTCATTAGCACAGCTCCTTCCTCTCTTCCCTTGGGGGCACTGGCAAACACATGGTCATCGTCAATCACTGCTTGAACTTCTGCTTATGAGACGCGTTCGTAACAAATAGATTATAACAAGGTTGAGCCGAAACCTGTCATGTTTAGATATAGGTGCTAATCTGCAAGCGCCTTTATATATTTTAGACACGATTTAAAGCAAAAAAGTTGCACTATTTTCTTCTTTTTATTAAAAAATCTAATAGAGCTTGCATTGCTGATTCCATGATGAATTACGCAATTTCCATGAGACGGAACTGCGTGCTTAGATGATCGCCTATTGGTATCAGGATGACACAGAACTGTATCCCCTAAATCGGATATTTCTGCCCGCGCATCCACAGATCTATGTCATTAAAAGCCATCGGACGGGCGAAGAGGAATCCCTGGCCGTAGCCGCAGTGCAGCTCCTGGATCTTGGATAATTGATGCTCCATTTCAACTCCTTCGGCAATCACGTCGCAATGCAGACTGTTGGCCAAAGAAATAATGGACGTGATGATTTCCCTGTTGGCGCCCTCAGATGAAATTTTGCTGATAAAGCTGCGGTCAATCTTGAGGGCATCGACCGGGAAGCGATGAAGGTAGCTGAGTGAAGAATGCCCGGTGCCGAAGTCATCGATATGGAGATGTATCCCCATGTCTCGCAGCTGGTTCATTGTCCCAACAGCAGCATCGACGTTTTCCATGATCATGCTCTCCGTGATTTCCAATGCCAGGGTGTGCGGATCAACGCCGGTCTCCGTCAGAAAACCGGAAAGCTTGCTGACGAGGTCCTGCTGAGTGAATTGCTTGCTTGAAATATTGATGCTCATGGTGAGTGGAGGTTGCACAGGATAACGCACCTGAAGCAATTTCAGCTCTCGGCAGGCCTCGTGTAGTATCCATTCTCCGATATGATAGATAAGTCCGGTCTCTTCGGCCAGGGGGATGAACTCCATAGGGTAGATGAGGCCGCGCTTCGGATGTTTCCAGCGGACGAGCGCTTCAAATCCGGTCAACCGCCGCAGATTCAGGTCGATGATGGGCTGATAGTAGAGAGTGAACTCCCCGTGGTCGACTGCTCCCCGCAGATCTGCCTCGAGTTGCAGCCGGTCCAGGATGTTGGCGTGCATCTTGGTATCGAAGACCTCATAGGATGAGGTCCCCCGCCCCTTTGCCTCGTACATCGCGATGTCAGCGTCGCGCAGGACCTGCTCCGGCCGTTCATAGCGTTCCGTAGCCATTGCGATTCCGATGCTGACCGAAGTAAACACTTCGTGGCCCTTGACATCAAGGGGGGCAGCCAATTTCTTCTGGATCCGTTGAGCGACATCTATGGCGCGAGCGAGCTCGCCGATGTTCTCCAGGAGAATAGCAAACTCATCACCTCCGAGCCTCGCGACGGTATCGCCGGGGCGGATGCAATCGGCCATCTTGCGACCGACCACGATGAGGAGCTGATCGCCGATTGTATGACCGAGGCTGTCGTTGATGGTCTTGAAGCGGTCCATGTCGAGGAAGAGTACCGCGTAGTAGGATGTGCCAGGCCGTCGCTGAGAAGCGGTGATGACGTGCTGGAGCCGATCCATGAAAAGTGCACGGTTCGGGAGGCCCGTCAGGGCATCGTGGAAGGCATCGTATATATGCTGTTCCTCCTCCTTTTTCCTCTCGGCGATTTCCTCCTTGAGCTCGGCATAGCCGTTCTTCAGCGATACGCTCATGGCATTAAAATGGGAAGCGAGTTCGCCGAACTCGGTTTTGTCCCGATAGTCAATCATGTACCCCAAGTTACCAGAGGTGATCATACGAGTCGCATTAACGAGTATGTTGATAGGACGGGTAATGACCTTTATAAGATTCATGGCGACCAAAACGCCGAGGACCAGAGTCAAGATCATGGTCCCTGCGAGGATCAGCCACGCCCCCTCAATCCTGTGTCTTGCATCCTGCGTTGCGGACTTGAGTCTGTTGCTCGCTTGCACGAACATGCCCTCGGTCTTCACCAGGGCTTCATTGCCGATGGCAGCGGCGTCAAGCTTCAGCTTGTCGACCCGGGGGGCGCTTGTCCCTGCATTAAGATAGGAACTCAGCACATTCCGGTAGTCAATAATGTGCGATTGGATGTGATCGATCTGAGTGTTGATATCCGGTTCATGGTGGCATGTCGAGCATGTTCTCGCGGCTTGATACATAGATTCAATAGTATCCACCGTCAAATTGTGCCTGTTATTGGGTGAGGCGTAGGACGAATAGAGACCTGACTGGACCGCTTTGATGGATTGAACCAAATTACGATGGAGGTCTTCGATCTGATGGAGCCTGATGACGCGGTCAAGCGTTTCTGTCGTGCTCCTGATGTATAGAGTCGCGACAATGGCTCCGAGGGCGGAGATGATAAGAAGCGTCACGATCGAAAGAACAATTTTTAGTTTCATAGGGCAACCAGCGTTGCAAAAAATCCCGAGGAAAGCCTCTCCCTTGCCACGGGCCTGAAGTACCACTTGCACATTATGATTTGCAGTGCATCTTTTGCCATAACCGAAATCAATATTGCAATGCCGATATCAGCGGAAAATTGTATAGAGCTCTGTCTCCCTTAACGTCTGTCTGTGTCTGATCATAATCACCGATTGTCCCATGTAATTTCCATATTGCGTAACAGCTGCGGACTTCAGGAAGCGCTCATCAACGAATGTTGGGTCATAGTACCATAGAAACACGGCAATGAAAAGCAAAAGCCTCATCCCATCTCCGTCGCTCACCTTTGCCTCGCCGCTGCATGGTCGCCCATCATCTGTTCCTGCCTAATTCATCCCATTTCAACGCATAGTTCAAATCAGGGTTGTGGATTTGCCTGCCTTGTACACTTCGGTGTTTTCTCAGATTCCTCCGCGACCTCCGGGGCGCGAATTTGACACGGTCATTTAGAGTTGGATTTCGTTATGCGATGTATAGACAAAGAGCGTGAAGTCGTTCGGGATCCGGTCATGCCGCAAGGCCACGGCGGGGGATAAGTTCTCGATCGCAAATTTGACCATCTCTTCCGGTGAGGTGTAGTT
>DATJZV010000041.1:0-14108 GCA_035498715.1 Nitrospirota bacterium | reverse complement strand
CCAGCTGGCCCGGCTGATCCACAAGAGCGGTACCTGGTCGGCACATTTTGTATACCATATAACCCTCCCCGATTTGAAAGGATCCGGGGAGACCATGGCCATAGACCTTGGAATGAAGCATCTTGCCGCTACCGCATGCACAGATGGGGATACGTCCCTCTGGTCAGGCGGTGAGCTGGCCGCCCTTGAGCGGCACTTTGACAAGCAAAAGGCAAAGACCACCAGGAGTATAAGGGGATAGGGAAATTGGAGGTACATATGATGCCGGAGAAGCGGCGGCATAAGAGATTCATGTTGGATTTAATGGAAGTCAATGGCAGGCTGGGTTTAACCGACAAAGTGGAGATCATTGACCTTAGTTACGGCGGAGTTGCCCTGAGAGCGGACAGGAGACTTAATATCGGTAAAGGATATTTGCTTACGCTCCGAGACAAGGGGAATAGTCTCGTCGTGAAGGGTGTTGTCGTCCGTTGCAAATTAAGCGGAATCGCAGAAAGGCACAACAGGGAAAGGGCCTTAATATACACAGCCGGTATGAGATTTGAAGAGGGCTCAGCAGATAAGATTGCCGATTTCATACGTAATTCACATTTAGTTTTATTGCTGGAGAAAAGACGGCACAAGAGATTCCTGTTGGATTTAATAGAAATCAGCGGCAGGCTGGGTTTAACCGACAAAGTGGAGATCATCGACATCAGTTTCGGCGGAGTTTCCCTGAAGGCTGACAGGAGACTTAATATCGGTAAAGAATATTTGTTTACGCTTGGAGACAAGGGGAATAGTCTCGTCGTGAGGGGTGTTGTCGTCCGTTGCAAATTAAGCGGAATCGAAGAAAGATACAACGGGGAAAGGGCCTTAATATACACAGCCGGTATGAGATTTGACGAGGGCTCAGCAAATAAAATTGCTGATTTTATACGTAATTCAATTTTAGCTTAATAAAAAAGAAGAAGAAGTGCCAGTGCCAATTGATCGGTGTTTTAAAAACTTCTCAGGAATGTATCAGGGAGGTCCTTCATCGTTGCATCGGGTCCCTTTTCCGGCCATGCGAGATTGCAATATGGCTATGATCCGCAATTGTCTTCTTACTTAACATTCATAAAATCGAGTTCCATCCACTCCCGCGCAAGAAGCATCCTTTCCCTCCTCCCATCATGGGTGTATACATCTTCCCGGCATCCGGGTATAATACAGTTGTCACGCAGGCACTCGCCGGATTCGACAAAGTCCTATCATGAGCGGTAGCCGAAAGTTCATGAAAAATATAATCTCAAAAGGAGCAACAAGATGGTGAAGCCGAACTTCAATTTTCAAAAGCGTCAAAAAGAGATAGCAAAGAAAAAAAAGAGCGAGGAAAAAAGACAACGTAAACTGGATAAAAACGCAATACAGCCACCAGGAGAATCCGGTTCAGCCTCCGAACAAAGGAAAGATTAAACAAATACGTAGGTTGATGCTAAAAAAGCCCAAAGACCACGAAGAAGCAATCATCGGACAGGGAGAGTGATAAGCGAAAGGGGTGATGACACATGGCAGCTTCACGGCAGGGTGCAAAGAAGGAAGTTAAGAAACCGAAGAGCAAGAAGAAGTAATCAGGGCAACGAAGGAGAGACAATGAATGTTGCAAATTGCTCTCTTTTTTTGCATGAATGCAGCCAGAGGGGTGTACTTTCGGTCTTGTAAGCATCGAAAAACACGCAAAAGGCTACGCGTTTGCCACGACCGATTTATTTACGCCTATGGGTGTAAGCCACGACTTTGACGTAAGACAACTTGCTTTCTAACAGGGTTTACTTGAGAAAGTGCAGGACGAGCGCGACGAGCGAGAACACGCAGGCAAGCAGGGCGAGGTAAAAGACGAATTTTATGGACGTATGAATCTCCTCGAGCGCGGACTTCAGGACCTGCATATCGGTGATGAACTGTTCGTTTAGGTTCGACTGCAGATCCATGTTCTTTTCCAGCCGCTCCACACGTGAAGGAATGTCCTCAATCGGCACATCTCCTTTTTTCCTCCACTTCCTGACGGTCTGAGTGGCATCGATGATAAGCGGGCTTAGTCTCAGAATGAGTCGGGCTAATACCTTTGCTGTCGATACGGTCGCCATATTCAGCCTCCTGTAGATCTCTTGTCCTAAAAACGGCATTACATCCAGATCACTTGGGATGAGGTCATCGCGCGCACTCAAACCTATTGTGTGCCTTCCTATCACAATCATATATCACATCCAAGTATATCATTTTCCTCCCGCGGTATTTTAACGCCAGACTAACTTCCTGTCGTCAGATGTTACAACGTAGTTGAATGAATTTTCCTTTCATTTCCTGTCATTGAGAAGTGATCCGATTGCAATGGACCCGTCTTCAAATTGTTGTTGAAAATCGGATATACTTGTGAAGAGGGGAAGTTTGAGAATCAACGGCCTGTGACGATTAGCCCGATGGTGCGTTGAAATCATTATAAGGAGAAGTGTCATGGCGAATGAGGAAACCTATGAGGTGATCATTGTCGGAGGGGGGCCTGCAGGGCTCGCCGCAGGGCTCTATTGCAATAGAGCTGCGCTGAAAACGATCCTACTCGAAAAGGGACTGCTCGGTGGCCAGATAGCCATATCAAAAGAGGTGGAGAACTACCCGGGAGTGGAAGGCATAACCGGATTCGACCTCGCGGAGAAACTAGCCCATCATGCCCAGTCCTTCGGTTTGCGCATTATCCAGCAAGAAATAGCGGCGGTGAACGTCGGCTCGGATCTTCACTCTGTCCGGCTTGCCAATGGTGATACGCTCCATACTGTTGCCCTGATCCTTGCACTGGGTGGAACCGCGCGAAAGCTCGGTATCGCCGGTGAAGCGGAATACGTCGGAAGCGGTGTTTCCTATTGCGCCACCTGCGATGGGTTTTTCTTCCGAGATAAGACCGTCGTTGTCGTCGGAGGTGGCGATACCGCCGTCGAGGAGGCGCTGTATCTGTCAAGGCTGGCAAGGAAAGTATTTCTCGTTCACAGGAAAAATACGCTTCGGTCAAGCCAGATACTCCAAGGTCGGCTTCTGGCCAAGCCCGAGATCGAGATCATATGGAACACGATCATTACGGAGATCAAGGGAAACGGGAGGACGGTTGAAGCTGTCTCGCTTGAAAATGTCGTGACCGGGGCAAAGGGAGAATTATCGACTGACGGGGTCTTCATTTTTATCGGCTATTCTCCCAACAATCTGTTAATACCCCCCGGGGTCCGAATAAACGAACTGGGCTTCGTCATCACAAATGATAAGTGTGAAACGAGCGTTCCTGGCATCTTCGCTGCAGGAGACTTACGCCAGAAGTTTGCGAACCAGATCGTGGTTGCGGCCGCTGATGGTTGCATAGCCGCACTGGCTGCAGCTCATTATGTGGAAGTGCGGAAAATCGGGACCCATTCGTCCTGATTCTGTGAGAAGGACCCTTACAATATCAGAGAGATGGGGGTTCATATTATTTGTCCACAGGTTATTCAGTGTCGAAATCCTGTCCACGCCTATGTGCGTGAGTATCGACCACCGTTTGTACTTCTAAAGTATCTGCACTGGCATGCCGCAGTCCGGTTGCGTAGTTGAAGTGGCGACATTCAAATGTCGGCATCTTGATACGGTATGCTTTTGGTGATATAATATATATAAGAAAAAATAGGGAGTATGAAATGAAAAAGGCGCTGTCTATATTAATGACAGCCAGCTTACTCCTTTATCCTTTCGCGACCTTTGCAGCAGACTACGGGTCGCAGCCATCGCAAACCCAACGAGTCCCTCCTGTAGCCCAAGCATTGGTACGTGAAGGTTATTTCTCAGTCAAGCTGGCAGCGATTCTTGAAATAGGTTCACCGACGAACGAAGCAGAGGCCGAGGATATGTTGGCCAAAGCAGGGATTGCTCCGCTGAACGGATGGATCTCGGATTATCCAATGACGCCCGAGATCGTTGGACAGCTCCAGGACTCCATAGCCAAGGCAGCGGCTGAAGGTAAACTGTCGATGAACAGTGAAGAAGCGAGCAGGGGGCTTTATTCGCTGGCAACCCAGATGACGCTGCCGACTCCGGCAGGTGAGGAAACCACAACGCCTGAAGGTAACAAGGCTCCTACTGGGCAATCCGACTTTCAGACGATCAACGACTACTATTACGACCAGGGCCCTCCGATCATAACCTATTATCCGCCTCCTGCCTATTATGGATACCTTTATGACTGGGTGCCCTATCCTGTCTTTTGGTTCGGTTTTTGGTTCCCGGGATACTACGTCTGCAACAGTTTCACTAGGGTTGTGTGGGTCAATTCCAGACCATTCATCGTGAGCAACAACGTTATCGACCATAATGGAAGGAGAGTCGCCGTGGTCGACCCGGTCGCCAGAACAAACACGGGTGCAGTTAGACCCGTTACGACGCTCCGGACCGAAGATGGCAGAACGTTCAGGAATCTTACGGATCTGAGGAACGGGGTCAGCCTCACCGGGCCTAATACCGGGAGGCCAGGAGCTCATTCGAATAGCGTGTTCAGGACCCAAGGATTCAGATCCCCTGAAGCGAGGAGGAACGCCGAGGCTATCTACTCGAGAAGCGTTGGACGCATGGGGACGGGCGTAGTCCACGAAGGCGGCATGGCCCGGAGTGTAGAGGGAAGGACTTTTGACCCGGTCGCGCCTGAGAGGACATTCAACGGGCCTGTTCGGGGCGGTGGTGAGAGTCGGTTTTTCTCACCTGAGTCGTCCGGCAGGTCGTTCAGATACCCCAGGATGAGGGGAAACAATGAATCCTTCAGACGTTTCAGTGCACCAAGTGGGCCTTCAATGGGCAGTGCGAGACAGTTTGTTGCGCCGGGCGCACGGTCGAGATCGTTTGGCGGCTCGGTGGTCAGAGATGGCCATTATTCCACGAGGTCGTTCTCCGGCAATGGCTGGCGCGGCAGGTAGAGAGAGGTGCGGGGGTAGGTAGGTGCTGACGCGTATGGTGGGCAAAATAAAATAGTCTCTGAGAACGGGTAAGAATAGGAGGAGCGTAAAAGAGGAGAAGAGCGAGTGTGAGTTTTTAACATCTCACTCCATCATCCCGAATTCACTCCTCTTGTTTTTTCCGGGAGGATAACTCCTGCTTCGTAATACTCCACTGCTCCCACAGCGGTTATAAAGAAATCTATCTGTTAATGGTTACTATCCTCGACTGTAATTCAATATTATTTTGCATCTTTGCGTGTGTGGCGCCTCCGTGGTAAATTCCCTTTGTTCATGCTGCACTTTGCGCATCCCTTTACGCAAGTCCGTCCTGCTTGACTTCAGCGACGACCTCTGATATGTTCAAACTTGAGATTGAGTCCGAGGAGACCTGTATGTTGCTGCCCGATGATTCTGTTTTTATCCGTAATGATACCCTAGGGACGATCAAGGCCCGCCGGAGCGTGAGGACCTTCACGAAGGACGAGGTGTCCGACGAAGAGATCATGGTCCTTCTGCATGCGGCCAATCAGGCGCCGTCGGCCCACAACCAGCAGGCGTGGCGGTTCGTCATCCTCCGGGGAAATAAAAAGCAGGAGCTGGCGCAGCTCGTGACTACGCAGTCCGCAGCCTTTCCCAAGCCGGCAGCAGCACTCCTCCGGATGGGAGCGAAGAGCATCATCTCGGCACCGGTCGTAATCGCCGTGGTGAATACGGGCGACCTCATCAAGCACGGGACCGATCTTTTCAAGGTGGAAAAGGAGATGGCCCATGATTTTTTCCGGACGATGGAGATCCAGAGCTCGGCTGCGGCTGTCCAGAACATTCTCCTCGCAGCGACGTCCCTCGGCCTCGGGACGGTCTGGCTCGGGATCCTCTATCTCATCAAAGGATATGTGCTCCGGTTCCTCGGCGAGCCTGAAGGCGAGTTCATGGCCGTTGTTCCCGTGGGCCACCCCGCCAAGGTTGGCAGCGGACCGCAGAAACAGCCGGTAGAGATGAAGGCGCGGTGGTCGTCCTGAACAACATCTCTAGACAGTTCTCTGCTCTCTGACCCTGCTTCCGCGTGCCGGGCGCATCCTCTCATTAACTGAGGCATATCTCTCCCATCTCTCCCAACAGAGACTACCTTCTCGATAGGGCTCATGCACGTCTGTTATACTATAATATAGATCTCCCCTGGACCGGCTATGAAGAAATCATTATTCCTGTATAGCGGCATCTTGCTCCTGCTCTCTCTTCCGGCCTTCGGTCAGGAGTGGCGCGATGTCGCCCCCGGGACTACCGTGGAATTGCCAAAGGACCTCTACTTCCGGAAGGACTACCGAATTCAGTGGTGGTATTTCACCGGCCATTTGTACGATGCGGCTGGGAGAGAGTTCGGCTATGAGCTTACGTTCTTCGGCGCAGGCGTCCAAAAAAGAATGTACCGGTCGAAATTTGGCGTAGACACTATATTTCTCTCGCACTTTTCGGTGTCCGATGTACTGGGGAACAGATATTATCATTTCAGTAGCGCCGATGCCGGCGCTTTTGGTTTCGCGGGCGCGGACAATGCGCGGCTGCGCGTATGGGTCGATAAGGATGCGTTGGAAGGGACCATGAAAAAGATGCATATCAAGGCTTCAGCAGATAATGCTGATCTCGAGCTGTCCCTCATACCGGGAAAACCTGTTATCTTGAATGGCGATAGGGGATATTCGCGCAAGTCCGATGAATCTGCCCTGATCGCATCTCTGTACTTTTCCTGCACCAACCTCAGCACAAAAGGGACCTTGAAGCTGGGTGATACCGTTTTTCAGGTGAAAGGGAAAAGTTGGTTCGACCGGGAGATTTCATCCCGGGGGCTGGGGAAGAACGAGGTCGGATGGGACTGGTTCGCACTTCAGCTTGGTGATAAACGAGAAATTATGCTCTACACTATAAGAAACAGAGACGGGTCGATCAACCAGTACTCTTCGGGGACTATCGTATATCAAGACGGAAGATACCGGCATCTTGAAAGAGGCGATTTTTCAATCACCGTCATGAGTTATTATCAATCAGCACAGAGCGGTACGCGATACCCGTCAAAATGGAAGATAGCAATCCCCTCGGAAAGCCTGAGTCTCCTTGTCATCCCTTTGTTACAGGACCAGGAATTCACGGCGGCAGATGCGCTGGGGACCTCTTACTGGGAGGGGACGTGCAGGGTGGAAGGTATTGCCCAGGGAAGGGCATACGTCGAAATGACGGGATATTAGTATCTAAAAAGTCGATTCTCGTCAAAATGCATGAATTTCTTTACAGCTAAGACGCTATGAATGCGAAGAAAATCTAAGCCTTTAAGTATGAAGATAAAAAATCTTCGTCACCTTCGCGCCTCGGTGGTTCGATCATCTTTCCTGCTTTGTCCGGGTGAGGGTTAATGATACAACTCTACAACGTTGAAAAATATTACGGCACCAGGGCCGTATTCCGCGGGATCAACCTTGTCGTTGGCAGCGGGGAGTTCGTTGCGGTCATGGGCAGTTCAGGGTCAGGAAAGTCCACGCTCCTGAACCTCATTGGCGGAATGGATGTTCCCGACAAAGGCATGATCACCGTCGATCGGGAAGTTATATCTTCCTACACGGAAGAGCAACTCACGGCGTACCGGCGGCAAAAGGTCGGCTTCGTCTTTCAGTTCTTCAACCTCCTGCCGAACATAACAGTCTATGAGAACATCGAGATGCCGCTGCTCCTGAATAGGGAAGAGGGGTACGAAGAAAAAATATCCGCGTATATAAGACTCGTCGGTCTCGAAGGGAGAGAGAACGACTATCCCTCTGATCTTTCGGGTGGCGAGCAGCAGCGGGTCGCCATCGTGAGGGCCCTTATTCACGAACCCAGTATCATTCTTGCCGACGAGCCCACGGGGAACCTGGACAGCCGAACCGGCGCATCCATTGTCGCACTGATCAGGGAGGCAGCCGGACGAGACAGAAAGACTGTCGTGCTGGTCACCCATAATGAGGCCGTAGCGCAATATGCAGGAAGAATAATCAGAATGCAGGATGGGACGTTGTTGCCGTGAAATTCGCGAAACTCCTGACACGGACAAACCGAAGGATTAAACCGGAAGCAGGCGCTCCTCTTGGACACGCATTGCATGAATTATACGAGCGGCAAGGATGATACGTGGAATTTATTCGTGGAATCCGTCTCGTTCATCTGATTCGTGGCAAAGCTGTTGAATTTGTGTTTTTTTAATTTTAACAAAATGATTCGTAAGTTACTAAAACATATCGTGCTCAGGTCCGTGAAGGAAGAACGGTTTCTCACGGCTCTCTCGGTATTCGGGGTAGCGCTCGGTATCGGCCTATTCATGGGTGTGACCGTCGCTACAAACAGGGCGGTAGGGTCCTTCGAGGCGAATATCGCCGGTCTAGATCCGGCTTTCAAGTATGAAGTCCTGGATTCATCCGGGATCGATTTCCCTGACCAGGTGTATAAGCCCATCAGGACCATTGCCGAGAATAGCTTGCCGATGTTGTTAGCAAACGCTTATATCCCTGGTGCGAATGAAACCGTGGATATTCATGGAATATATTCGGTTAAGACCCTCCCTCTTCTGGAGAAATCCTCAAAGAAGAAACTCGATATCGAAGATTTCTTCACAAACCTGAACGGTGTGATGATAACAAAAAAGTATGCCGATTCGCATAATCTCAAAAAAGGGGACACCATTAGTGCGTATGTCTATAACAATGAATACCGCCTCAAGATCGTTGGAATTATCGACGCCCCCTCGCTCCCGGGGAATACGGTCATCATGGACCTCGGCAACTTTCAGGAGTATTTCAGAAAGATCGGTTATCTCACCAGGATCGATATTGATGCTGATGAGAAAAAGGCGGAAGAGATAGCCAGAATACTACCGGCTGGTCTTACCCTTGAGAAGAAACAACGGCTCCTCTTGAGCCAGAAGTCCCTGATCGATGCCTTCAGATTCAACCTCAGGTTCGTGACCTTCCTTGCTGTTCTGGTCGGAGTATTCCTCCTGTACAACACAATATTTATCTCAGTGGTCAGGCGGAGGACAGAGATCGGCATCCTGCGCGGACTAGGTATGGACCGAAAGACCATGGTCGTTCTCTTCTCAGCCCAAGGAATGATCCTGGGGTTCTCTGGCTCGCTTCTCGGCATCGTATTCGGCCAGTTATGTGCATGGTTTTCCATCATGGCGGTTGAAAGGACGATTACGCAATTTTACCGCAGCATGGCCATATCGGATTTCTTCATCACCTGGGAAGACGCTCTCACAACATTGATTTTGGGCCTTGTCGCATCATTACTTGCCTCGCTTGTCCCCGCCCTCGAATCAGCGAATGTAAGGCCGAACGAAAGCTCGCGGGAAGGAACCTTCGAGAAGGCATATAAAAGCCGTCAGCGGACTTTTTCAAGTATCGGCATCTTTTCCATTCTGTGCGGAGGCGTAATCATCTATGCGGACTATCGCTATGTTCCCTTCAATTTCCCCTGGCTATCCTACGCAGGGATCGTTTTGCTTATCCTCGGCTGCACGTTCAACGCACCCGCGTATCTCGGGGCGAGTTTGAAGGCGCTAAAAAGGCCGCTCCAGAAGCTGCTCAAGGCTCCCGCACGGATCGCTGTGGGTGACACAAGGGGAAGCCGTTTCCGGTTTTCCCTGGCGCTCATGAGTGTTGCCGTGAGTTCGGCACTGATCGTAGCAACGGCCTCATCTGTTTATTCTTTTAAATCTTCGTTCATCGACTGGATCAATACCTATATCGCGGCCGACGTTTACATAAAGCCCGCCTCATGCACATCGAATTTCTGTTTTTTCCCGTTGGAGGATACAATCGTGAATGCCGTGGAGCACCTCCCCGGGGTAGAAAACATCGGCAGGTACCGTGCGCTCCAGATTGACTTCCATGGCCAAAAGGTCGTGGCCGGATTCGGAAATTCTGAACTGTTGTGGAAATACAGACCCAATATCGGTCGCGAAGAGAAGGAGCGGATACAAAGGCTCGCCCAATATCGGGAAGTATCGATATCGGACTACCTCAAAGTAAAGTACGGTCTGAAGAGGGGTGACACCATTGAACTTCAAACACCGAAGGGAAAGGTAGCGTTCGCCATCAATAACTCTTCAATCAGCTATTCGACGATGTCGGGGTTCATGTATATGGACCGTCGATGGCTGAAGGAATACTGGGGGCTGGATGACACGATGCAGCTCAGTGTTTACCTCGCGAAGGGTCAGGATGCGGGACAATTCATGCAAAAGGTCGAGAAGACCCTCGGTGGCAAATACACACTCGGTATAACGGACAACAGAGAACTGCGTCAGGCAGCGCTCAGGATCTTCGACAAGAGCTTCGCCCTCACGTACGCCATAGAACTGATCGCGATCGTAATTTCCCTCATCGGCGTAGTGAACGCGCTCCTCATCCTCGTCTTCGAAAAGAAACGCGAGATCTCTGTCTTGCGGTATCTTGGCGCGACCTGGCGTCATATCCGGCAGGTCATGGTCGTTTCGGCGGGCATCGTGGGCATTACTGGGATCGCGCTTGGCTGCATCATGGGTTCCGCAATCAGCATCGTGATAACTCACGTGATCAACAAGATATCTTTCGGATGGGAGGTGAGCTTGCGGATCCCGTTCCTACAGATTTCCCTGCTGATGGCCCTCCTCTTTATAACGACGATGCTGGCCGGCCTTGTGCCTTCCTACCTGGCGCGGAAAATAGATCCTAAGGCATTCATCAGCTTTGAATGATCAGGTTCAGCCTGCCTTGACATCTCCCATTCGGGAAACGGCATTGACTTAACTGGCAAAGATCTTTTTCTGCTGCACGATCCTGGCTATCCGGCCGGGGATCGGAAGGTCCAAACGCATCGGGGTCGACTACGCAAAAGAATGGAAGGATGCGCTCCTCCGTTTTTTTTGATGCAAACAGCGCGGCTGTCTCCGCACGCCGCCTGGTTCAGTTTGCGGACAACTGGCAGCGTGTCGGATTTGAAAAAATCCCATTCTACCTCCCCGCGTTTGCTCCCCTTTCCGAAGGATCCCTTCCTCGTTCCACATGCATGCGCCCGCAGCTAATGCACCTCCACCATGAAATCAAAGAGAAGGACCTTGTCCCGGTGTTTCACTTGACAGAAGATCTTGTAAATACCCTTTTCGGGAAAGACGATGAAGGTATCTATCTCCGGGCCGTACAGTTCTGAGGGCATCATATGCATATGCTCTCCGTGCGTGTGAGAGTCGCCGGGAGTGACTCCATGGGCGTGGATGAACTGCGTGAGGTCGGTGCGCACGACGGCAAGGTGCATGGGAGCGCCCAGGAAGGGCCCGAGGTCTGTCACGGGTCTTCCATTTTTCGTGATAAGAAATCGCAGTAGCGTTTCCGGACCGGCCTCGATGCTCTTCGAGGACGTCATCAGGGAGACATGATATTCCCCGAATTCTTTCTCTCTCGAGGTATTGACCACCGGCGCTCCCATCCGCGGCTGACCAGCGACGCTGAGAGAGGCCGACTCGCTGTAAAGCCCGTCTGGTAGCGCAAAGTCCAGTCCGACGAGATAAACTCCCGCCTTCGGGAACGTGAAATGTAGCGGGAATGTTGCCGTACTCACCATCTCACCGGTGATAGGGCCGAGGTCCTCGGGATGTATATGCGCAAAGACATTCAGGTCCTGGCCGATGATGATGGCATGGAGGATGCGCTCATGATGGATCGTCAGTCCTTCGACTGGCCTGCCTTGCCGGTCTTCAAGGTGAACTATCATCGACACCGGGGTTCCGACGGTGATATGGACGGGATTTGTCTCAAGGCGTACGACGGGCGCAGGTCCGGTGCCGGCGTGATGCGACATATGCTCACTGTGCTCAGGGCCCATAAGCTGGCCCATGCCATGCATGTGTTCGAGGTGTAAAAAATGTCGTGCGGGAATCTCATGCCGAAGCAGGGCGGCACAAAGCAGGATCCCCACCATGAGCAGTGCCTCAACCCTCACATTGCGCATGAACCGTACGGCAAGCGGGCGACCTTTCAGATCTCGTGTGAAGGACAAGAGAACGGGCACGACGAGACGACTTATGATCCCCGGGCTCGTTGCAGGAATGCCTGCCCATTCCTGCAAACGTGGGACGCTGATATAACGATTGAATGCGCCGAGACCAAGAAGCAGGAAAAACAAAACGGTCTTTGCGATTACCGTTCGACCGTAGGGTGATTTCAACAAAGCCTCAATGCTGCCCGCATTAACCCATGCCTGATAAAGTGCGGTAAGGGCAATGATCCCAACTGCAATGCCTGCGATTCTTGAAAACCTGGCTGCAACATCTGCCAGGGACTGCGCATTATGATCATCCTGTTTCACCATATGAGGAAGAATCACTAAGGAAAGCACGAAGATCCCGCCTGCCCAGACCAGGGCGCCCTGAAGATGAATCCAATCCGTAATTTCGGCCACGCTGAAATCTCCTTTGTCAGCGGCATGCCCTGAAGCGCTCTCCGTAAAGGCAATGATAGTGTCGAAGCAAAGCAGAACGATGAGGATAAGACGAGTGTCACGGATCTTTCTGATCTTCCCGGCAACAAGCATGAGGACAAGGCAGGCGATGCGGATGAGCCAAACGCTGCCTGAGTGAGTTTTAAACAACACGGTCGGCACCATGGGGAGAGAAGAAATGACCGTCTCCCCGCTCATCTCCCCAACGCGCAGGAGGAGCTCGATGACGCTTCCGGCCATTGCCGCTGCCACTGAGACGAAAAAGAGGAGCCATAATCGCCTTTGAAGACGGGGATCGGCGTTTTCTGCGTCAGAAAGGATGAAGAGGAAAAAAACAAGGATTCCTGTGCAGAATGCTATGGAGATGAGTTCGACCCAAAGAGGCAGGCTGTGGATTAAGATGTCCATGGACGGCCGGTCTCCTTTCTCACTTGATCGTGAAGGTGAAGTTGCCCGAGGTCCGGTGTCCATCCCTCGCTACTACGCTCCACATGACGATATAAGAACCTGGCGGGAGGGCAGGAACGCTTACCTCCAGGAGTGTGGGATCGGATGGATCCACGCGGCCGTCGCCCTTATCAACCATCGTGTTGTCCTTCGCAGCATGCACCATGATCATTGAAAAAACGGGCTCCAGATCGCTGTCGAACCAGATGCGGACAAGGGAAGGAGCGGATGAAACCGTGGACCCTACTTTTGGATCGGCATGGTCAGGGTAGGCGTGGGCGAAGGAATCCTTCGGCACCATGCACAGACACATTACAGACAGGAGCGTCACCATGATGCCGCGCTCGGGATACCGGCTTATCGCATTCATGGGAATATCGGCCGTCCTATACCCTTCGGGAACAGGTCATCGATAAAGAGGTGAAAAAGGACGAAGACCCCGGTCCCCGCTCCCGAGCGGGGGTTCATGGGGATCTCTGCGGCAATGCCAAGTTCCGTAAATTTGCCGATCCAAGTGATGCCCGGGTTTACGGTCCCCGTCGTCTGATTCTTACAGTCCGCGTTCAGGCAGGTTTCCATGGGAAATTCTACAACAAAAACCATGCGGTTGAAGGGCTGACCGAGACCGATGTCCTTTACAACGGACTGGAGGTACATCAGGCTGTACTGAAGCGTGAACGCCCAGGTCAGTGTGGTGGGGTTCTTGACATTGTCCGTGGTCTCCTGCATGGGGAAGTTCGGGCCGATGACGCCGGTGACTGCAAGGGGCCTCAGAAAGCTCGATGACTCGAACAGGTCGCCGAACCCTTTACCGAAATAGAAGGCCGGGGATATCGTCGAGAACTGATCGGACACATTATGATTTCCGGTGTTGCCGATCGTATCCGAAACTCCAAACGAAAAGATCGTTTCATGCTCGGCGCTCGTATAGAACTGGTATTTCACGTTCACTGCGAGGTTGCCAAAACCGCTCACCGTACCATCTCCCTCGGTATGGTGTCGCTCATACCCCTGATCGACTTCTATCCCGAAGTTGGGGATGATGCGTTTGGAATATCCCACATCAATTGACTGGTTCTGAATTCGCGGCCCACCCGTCTCATCGTTCATCAGGTTAGAATGGTAGAGCACGGAGAACTCATCGGAAATGAACGGATCATCGACGGCAAAGGTGGTGGGGAAAAACCGCTGCCCCGC
>DATJZV010000040.1:0-10051 GCA_035498715.1 Nitrospirota bacterium | reverse complement strand
GAATTTTTTCCTGAGATAGAATATCCAGGTCATGAATATGCCAGTAAGCGTCATGGTGCCGGTGACCGCCAGGCCGTAAGCTGCCGCGAGCTTGCTGGATTCGCGGAATTCCTTGATTATGTAGAGTACGGCAAGGAGCAGGAACCAGTTGACGACACCGATGTATATCTGGGAATGCCGCTCTTCGGATGTGTATTCCACCTTGAAGATGGGCATGATACGCGTTGTGATGCCCTGATACACGATCGAGAACATTCCGCTGATCATGGCCTGCGATGCGATGACTGTGGCGATGATGCTCAAAAGGAGGAACGGGACATAGAGAAATCGTGCCTGATGGAAGATCATCTCAAATAGCACGTTCTTGGCGCCTGGATGCTGTATAAGGAACGCGCCCTGGCCGAGATAGTTGAGCACGAGGGCAAAGAACACGAAGTACCATGCACGGATGATGGGCTCGCGCCCCAGATGTCCCATGTCTGCGTACAGCGCTTCACCGCCCGTGGCACAGAGGATCACTTCTGAAAGCACAAAGAAGCCGGTGATGCCGTTCTCGTACAGGAACCTGAAAGCATAATAAGGGTTTACTGATTTGACAACGGACGGGACCTGGATGATCGAGGCTGTACCGGAGATCGTAAGGGCTGCGAACCACAGGAGCATCAACGGCCCGAACGCGCCCGCGACCTTTTCGGTCCCCTTCCTCTGAAATGCGAACAGGACGATCGCAATGATCCCGGCGATGATGATGAGCACGGTCTGGCTCGTCGTTTCGTATCCTGGAATAAGGAGCAAACCTTCGACGGCGCTCAGGATACTGATGGCCGGCGTGATCACACCATCACCGATAAGCAATGAGATGCCGATGAATGAGAGCAGGGTGACGAGCACCACCTGCCTGCCCGACTTGAGGAGCGGTACGAGGAGCTCACGAAGCACGATGGTACCGCCCTCACCGCGCTTGCCGAGGCTCATGGCGAGCCAGGCGTATTCCACCGTCACCAGGATGATGAGTGTCCATACAATGAGCGAAAGGACCCCGAAAATATTCTCCTCGGTAGGCTTCGTGAGAAGGATGATGACCGTAAGGGTATAGATCGGGCTCGTGCCGATATCGCCGAACACGAGGCCGAGGGACTTTATGATTCCTTTAGCTGGGGATACCTTATCAGGCATAGAAATGCGGTCAAAGAAAAAGCGGTTCGAGGGACAACTTCTAAGCTAAAGATAATATAGTTTATTTGAAATAGCAAGATGTAAAGAGCTAGGAAGCGGGCAAAAAACAAAAGGACACGATGAAAGAGATGGTAGGCCTCCATTCATGTCCTGGGATGGTTCTCTGACTAGAAGAGCAGGCTATGCCTTTTTTTCTTCCTTGTGTTCTATGACCGTGGCACCCTGTTCGTCCTTCATGGCCTTCTTAAACGCTTTGATGCTCTTTCCGAGTCCTTCTCCAAGTTCGGGAAGCTTCCCCGGGCCGAAAATAATGAGCACGATAAACAATATCAAGAGCAAATGCATTGGCTGAAACAGTCCTTCCATGGATGACCCCTCCTTTAGGCTGTTGATTATAAACTGATGTATGTCGGATTGTCAATATGGAAAAAGAGTCCAGGAAGGAAGCGCTGCAGTGTTTATCATGAGCTTTTAACTACGAGAACCGGGCATGAGGCGTGACCGATGACCGCCTCGGTGACGCTGCCCATGAGGAGCCGTCGGAGGCCCGTCCTGCCGTGAGATCCCAGAACGATCATGTTGGCCTTCTGTTCCTGAGCCAGGTTGTTGACCGCCTGATATGCCTCGGCCTCCATCACAAACGTCTCGGCTGGTACACCGGCAGCCTCGGCCTGCTTTTTTACGTCGGCCACAAAGCCCTTTGCCTTTTTGACGAGATCCTCTACCGCCTGGGGCGCCTCGGCATAGAATTCCGTCGGCACATCCACGACCGACAGGACCTTCAACTCGCCTCCATACGACTTTGCAAAAGCGATTGCGCGCTCTGCCGCAGCAGCACTGTATTTCGACCCGTCAGTCGCGAGCACGATCGTTTTCCAGCCCACCGTCGTGCCGTTCGGGACAACGAGCACATCCCGCTGTGTATGGCCGATGACCCTCGCCGTCACGCTCCCGATGAGCGTACGCTCGACGCGTCTTAGCCCGCGCCTTCCCATGACGATAACATCGCAGTTCTCTGCATCAGCGAGGTCTACGATACGCTCGTAGACCTCGCCTTCCTCACATACTGTCTTGACGAGCATCCGCTCGGTCTTGGCTATCTTTTCGACCTCGCCGAGGGCGTCATCACATGGCTTTCTCAATGCAGCCTTGATGTCTTTGACCCCGAGGGTCTCGATCTCGCCTTCGTACGGGGGCACTACCGATGTGACCGTTATCCAGCATTTCTCTTCGTTCGCCAGTTTGAATGCCTGGTGGAGCGCGTTCCTGCTGGATTCCGAGCTATCGACGGCGACAAGGATCTTCCTATACTTCCCCATGCTCCAGGGCTCCTGACGCTTGCTGCAGTCTCTCGGCCTGACGGCCCTGCCACATGGCGCGCAGGACAATGAATGCACCGAGCAGCAATGCGAATATCATTATACCAAAGCTGGTAGTCTTAAGCAAACTTACGGTGCCGTCGCTCAGTTTCCCGATAAGCCCGAGCTGGGCAAGATATACGGGGACCATGAGGCCGCGGCTGAACAGGACGATGACCATGATCGTGCCCATGACCACCTTGATCATGAACGGCTTAACATACGTGGTGCCGATCGCGCCGAGCTGAATGCCGAAGAGCGAGCCGCCGAGGATGATCATGGCGAGACGGATATCAACCAGACCGTGCATGGCATACTTGAGCGAGCCGCCGAGGCCCATGACAAAGGCGATAACGAGTTCCGTGGCAGAGGCCATGAGGCTCGGCGCGCCGAGAACATAGATCATCGAGGGAACGCCGATGAATCCGCCGACAGCGATCGTGGCGGCCAGCATGCCCGTCGCGAAACCGAGCGGGATGGTGAAGAGCACCGAAACACGTGCATTGATGCTTTTGAAATAGACCATGGTACCGGGGATATTGATGGATTGCACCCAGCGAGCAAGCTTTCCGGTCTTCTCTTCCGCGTGGGAGTTTCCGGATCTATAGGTCTTCCAGGCGTCCCGGAGAACAAAACCGCCGACCGTTGCGAGGATCACGACGAAGGCCACGCTCACATAGAGGTTCGAACCGGCATCGCCGAAGGCAGCCTTGATCTTCTCCTGGATATGGGCACCGTAGAGGACGCCAGCTTCTGCCGATATGCCGAGGACGATGCCGAGTTTTACGTCAACCTGGCCGTACTTGGCCCGTTTGATCGCACCCACGAGCGCCTTGGGAAACTTATGGCACATGTTGCTTGCCACCGCTACGAGCCCGGGGACGCCCAGGCTCATCATGCCCGGCGTAAGAACGAACGCACCACCGGAACCGATGAATCCGCTTACGAGACCGCCCACAAAGCCCACACCGAACAGGTAGAGGATAGTAACGGCATCGAGATTGATAAAATTCGCAATGTCATGCATCTTATTTTACCTCCTTCTTTTTCTTCGAGGCCTCGATGCCGAGTACAGTCCAGAAACTACCGGTGAACGAGCCGTGAAAATACGAGAAAACAAATGCTGTAATGACTGGTAGCAGCGCATACAATCCGCCCTTTGCGAAGTTGCTGTTTACCAGATCCTGCTTGAGCAGGAGGGTCGAGTAGAGCGCTATGGATATGATGCCCATAACGATCAATTTACCCACCGGCTTCTTCCTTGTGGTGCTCTGTGCCATGACAATTCCTCCTTATGGTTTTTTAGACAGGACCGTGGAGACAAAAAAAATTTTCTCCGTCCCCTTCCTGTCAAATTAATCTCTGTTCTTAAACGGATTCTAAGCCCGGGCCCCGTCCATGACCACAACGAGCGGGCACTTCAAGTTCCGCCATAATTCCGAAAGTGCTTTATCTTTTTTATTACAATCAGTATCGAGACTGTGCGGTGATTCGATGACGGCGAACAGGATCTCTTTTTCGCTGTTCGTATAGTCGATGATCTGCTGTTTGAGACATCCGGTCCGCGTGATAAGGCGGTATTGGATCTGCTCCGCCCTGAGTTCCGTTACGAAATGCTCGAGCATCGGGTCCATCTTGCTCACTCCTCGTCCTGTTGCCGAAACGGTGAGAATGTCCAGATGGGCGCCGATCCTCTTAGCGGTGTTCAGAGCGTATTTCAGGGTCTTGGGGTCGATCTGACCTTGTTTGAGCGCAAGGAGGACCCTTCGGTCTTCTTTCAGGATGGACCGTGCAGCGTCGGCTTCACCTTCTTCCGCTAAGGAGGCTGCGGCCAGCGCACTTTCCACTCTTTTCATCATTTTCTTAAGATTAATGGTTTCCATGATAGTCCCCGGGATACCTGCAATGTATTGCGAGCACCCATCGCGCTCGTGGCTATTTCATGCTTTACTCGCTAGAAATGACCATTGAAGCGCAACTTAGTCGGCACGAATTTCTTTTCTTGCAGCGGGCCGCTTGTAATCATAGGTGGACGGCCGGTCGGTCTTTCTCGGGCGATCTTCATTCATGATCTGGCGGGCTGTCTCAAACTCGCCCTCTTCCGCGAATGATGCTGCTACCATCATTTTTTCGAATTTTTTAAATATGCTTGTCATTGTCTTGCCCTCCTTTTATCATTTGGTATTTGCTATTCTTATTACAACTACCATGCCAGAAGAAATTAAAGCATTAACCCGTTGAAATAATGCTATTTATTAAGCTAATGTCTTAAACTGCCTTTTGTACCGAATGTTTTATAATGCAATAGGTTTGCGCAGGATTTTCATTACTCGTTGAATTTACAAGCTAAATTTGATTGTTGCAATAAAAACGAAAACGTTGTAAAATGCAACCGTTTCATAATTTCAAAGGTGCTTTATGAAATTTTTTAAAAAATCGGAAGACCAGCAGCATGAATATATAATTGAAGAACTTCGCCAAAAGATATCAGCGGCGCACATGCCCCCTCCTGTTGCAAAAATCTCGGAACAGGAACTTGAACTCCTGACCAGAATCAGTCCTTCGTCCGCCGAATATACCATCGGCATCACCTACATCGACTACCTCGTTTCCCTGCCTTGGAACAAGAAGACCGAAGACAATCTTGATATCGTCCGTGCCGAGCGTATCCTGAATGAAAACCACTATGGCCTGGACAAGATCAAAGAGAGGATCATGGAGCATCTGGCAATCAAAGTGCTCATGATGAACAAAAAGGCGCGCGTCCTGGTCATCGACGATGAAGAGATCGCGAGGAAAAACCTGGCGCACGTCCTAGTGAAAGAGAATTATGACGTGATGACTGCAGCGGACGGCGCAGAAGCGCTCCGGGCGCTGGAATCTTCGGAGTTCGACGCGGTCTTGACCGACCTTCGCATGGGAAAAATCGACGGCATGGATCTCTTGGAGCGGGTCAAGATAAAATACCCCGACACTAAAGTAATCATGGTGACCGGCTACGCCACCATCCCCTCGGCCATCGAGGCGATGAAGAAAGGCGCGTTCCACTATATCGCCAAACCGTTCAAACTCGACGAAGTGCGCGACACTGTAAAGCGGGCGGTCGAGCAGAAATCGCAGCGGCCCATCACCAAGGGCTCGGTGCTCTGCTTTGCCGGCCCTCCGGGCACGGGGAAGACGTCGCTGGGGAAATCCATCGCCCAAGCGCTCGGCAGAAAATTTACGAGGATCGCTCTCGGCGGGCTGAAGGACGAAGCTGATATCCGCGGACACCGGAGGACCTATGTGGGCGCAAAGCCAGGCAGGGTCATCGAGGAGATCCGGAGGGTGGAATCGGCCAATCCCGTGGTCATGCTTGACGAACTCGACAAGGTCGGACGCGACTTCAAGGGCGACCCGGCCTCGGCACTGCTCGAAGTGCTCGACCCTGAGCAGAACCGATCTTTCGTGGACCACTACCTTGACGTGCCGTTCGATCTGTCGAGCGTCATGTTCATCTTAACCGCAAACGTGCTTGACACCATCCCCGCGCCGCTCCGTGACCGCATGGAGGTCATCGAGTTCGCCGGCTACACGCAGGAGGAGAAAGCACATATCGCCCTCCGGTTCCTCTGCCCCAAACAGATACGGGAAAAAGGCCTGTCCTCGAACCAGGTCGACTTTACCGAAGGGGCAGTGAAAAAGATCATCCAGGAATACACGCATGAAGCGGGCATCCGGAACCTCGAAAGAAGGATCGCAACGGTCTGCCGCAGGCTCGCCCGGAAAACGCTCCAGAACACGGGAGGCCCTGAGTCCGTGACCATAGCCCCAGAGTCCGTGGAGCACTATCTCGGGAGAAAGAAATACCATTTCGAGGTGATCGAAGAACAGGACCGCATCGGCGTAGCCACGGGACTTGTGCGCACCGAGACCGGCGGAGACATCATCTTTGTCGAGGCCGCCAAAATGAAAGGCGACAAAGAGCTCATCATAACCGGTTCGCTCGGCGACGTGATGCGGGAATCAGCGCAGGCGGCTCTCAGCTACATCAGGAGCAATGCCGGAACATTCGGGATCCCCGATAATTTTTTCGAACACCACGACATCCACATCCACGTACCTTCCGGCGCGATCCAGAAGGACGGCCCCTCGGCGGGCATCACCATCCTTATCGCCCTCGCCTCTCTCCTGACCGGTCGGCCGGCCCTGCGTGACGTTGCCATGACCGGCGAGATAACCCTTACGGGCCGCATCCTCCCTGTCAGCGGAATCCAGGAAAAGATCCTGGCAGCTAAGCGCGCAAAGGTCAAGACCGTGTTCGTGCCCGCACGCAACAAGGCCGACGTCGAGGAGTTGACCAACGACATGAAGAAAGACATTGATATCCGGCTCGCCGACACAATTCCGGACGTCGTAAAAGCGGTACTGGTATGACCCATGTTCAACTATAAGCCAAGCATACGACAGAAGATAACGCTCGGTTACTACGCCATCGTGGCCATGATGGTCGGCCTGACGTTGTTCACCTTCCTTGAACTGAGATACATAGAAAAGAAGATCATGTTCGGCGAGGCCATATCCGAGTTTTTCGACACGACGCTCGAGATCAGGCGGTTCGAGAAGAACTTCTTCCTCTACGAGCAGCGGTCGGACTACGATGAGAACGTTTCGTACGTGGGTAAGGCCCAGGACTTCATCGACCGCAACATCACGGGGTTCACGTCAGTAGCGTCCTCCAAGCAGATATCGACCCTCCAGGTGAGCCTGAAAGATTATAAGGACATGATGGAGCAATATGCGGGTCTCCTGAGAGAGAACACGGCCCGCAAGAACATGCTCTCGGGGAAGATCCGGGTCACCGGCAAAGACATCACCACCATTGCCGAAGAGATTTCGAAGACCGAGCGAAAGAGCCTCCAGCAGATCCTGAATAATTCTCAACAGATCCTCATTGTCTCCATCGTACTCCTCTCCATCGCAGTGATTGCTATCGGCCAGATCCTCTCCCGGATGGTCGTGAAGCCCTTGAAATCACTGGAAGAGAGCATGGGTGTCATCGCCGAAGGCAAGTTCGAGCGGGTCGCAATCGACTCGAAAGACAGGGAGATCGTGTCGTTGACAAAGGCCTTCAACAAGATGCTGAAAGAGCTGGAACTGCACGAGCGGCATCTGATCCAGTCGGAAAAGCTCGCATCCCTCGGCACGCTCCTGTCCGGCGTAGCGCACGAACTGAACAATCCCCTCTCGAACATCTCTTCATCCAACCAGATCCTCATGGAAGAGTTCAAGGAGGCACGTGAGAAACAGCCAGCCGGACCCTGGCCCCTGAACCCAGATTTCTCGGCAGAGCTCATCTCCCAGATCAACGACCAGACGGACCGGGCCCGGAATATCGTCCGTTCCCTGCTCGATTTCTCGCGGGACAGGGACTTCAAGAAAGAGAAGCTGTCGCTGAAAAAGATCTTCGAGGAAACGATCCAGTTCGTCAAAGGACAGATGCCGACGAAGATAGGGATCAACCTCTCCGTCGCCGATGACATCGTGATCGTGGCTGACAAGCAGCGGATCCAGCAGGCCTTCCTGAACTTGATCAAGAACGCTATTGACGCGATCACCTCGGACGAGGGGACGATAACCATCAAGGCCGGGAAACACCGCGCGATCGACGATATCGAGGATGAAAAGATCGGTATCTACAACTATCTGAAGTATCGCGGCAAGTGCACGCTCGAAGAAGACACCGTAGACATCGAGATACGGGACAGCGGTTCCGGGATACCGCTCGATATCGTGCCGAAGATCTTCGACCCCTTCTTTACGACCAAGGATGTTGGAAAGGGTTCGGGTCTCGGCCTCTTCATCGTCCATGAGATCGTCGAAGAGCACGACGGCTGCATCGCCGTGGACAGCGAACCCGGCAAGGGAACGACCTTTCTGATACGCTTGCCGGTGAAGGAGCAGTGAGCATGGAAGCCACGGCAAAATTACTTATCATCGACGACGAGCGGATCGCGCTCCGGAACCTCGAGCATGTCATGCAGAAGGAAGGCTACGAGGTAACGGCCACACAGAGCGGGCCGAACGCATTGAAACTGCTCGAAGATCAGCCGTTCGATGTAGTGCTCACGGACCTGCGCATGGAAAAGGTCGACGGCATGCAGATCCTCAAAAAAAGCCGTGAGCTCTATCCTGACACCGAAGTGATCATGATAACGGGCTACGCTACGCTCGATTCCGCCGTGGAGTCTATGAAGCACGGCGCTTTCTATTACATCGCGAAACCCTTCAAGCTCGAAGAGGTGCGCAAGGTCGTCAAGGAGGCCGTGCACAAGGTCAGGCTCAAGACCGAGAACCGGCAACTGCGGGAACAGCTCGAAAGCTACCAGGGCAAGGTCAAGATCATCACGCAGGACCCGAACATGCAGAAGCTCTTAGAGACCGCGCGCCAGATCGCGCCGACCGATTGCAACGTACTCATCACCGGCGAGAGCGGGACCGGCAAGGAACTCTTCGCTCGGTTCATCCATCTGAACAGCAAGCGCGCCGAAGGCCCCTTCTTTGCCATCAACTGCGGCGCCTTCACCGAGGAACTGCTGTCGAATGAGCTCTTCGGCCACGAAAAAGGCGCTTTTACCGGCGCGAACAGCGTCAAGAAAGGGCTCCTCGAGATGGCGTCCGGCGGCACGCTCTTCATGGACGAGGTCACGGAGATGCCTCAGTCCATGCAGGTGAAGCTCCTCCGCGTGATCCAGGAAAAAGAGGTCCTGCGCGTCGGAGGCACGGAGCCCTTGAAAGTGGACGTACGGTTCGTGGCCGCGACCAACAGGGACATCCATGACTCCATGAAATCCGGCGGCTTCAGACAAGACCTCTATTTCAGACTTAATGTGGTCTCGCTCCGCATCCCGCCCCTCTCGGAGCGGAAAGACGACATCCCCCTCCTCTCCTACTTTTTTTTGAAGAAATACGCCCTGCTCATGAAAAAAGAGGTGACCGAGATCACCGAGGATGTGATCGCCCTGCTCATGAACTACGACTTTCCCGGGAATGTGCGGGAGCTCGAGAACATCATCGAGCGGGGAGTGGCACTGACGAACGGCACAACTATCGAGACGGGCCATCTTCCCGAGGATCTGCGGGAGCTCAATATCAAAACCTTCAGGAAAAAGGAAGGGAAGATCCCCTCGCTCGAAGAGCAGGAAATGACGTATATTCAGTGGGTGCTGAACGAGGTCGGTGGCAACAAGACCCTCGCCGCCCAGATACTCGGCATTGACCGGGTCTCGCTCTGGAGAAAACTCAAGAAGTACGGGCTGGAGACCGAGTGATTGACCGCTCTATGTCTGTCTCCTTGGCAGGCGCAAACTTTTCACATTCCTTGCGGGATTTACCACGATGCATTCTCAGGAGGAAACAATGGGTTTAACGGAATTGATTGATGATTTGAAAAAAGGCATCGGCCTGGTAAAGGTAAAGGCCGCATCCGAACTGGGGAAGCTCAGGGACAAAAAAGCAGAAAAAGCCCTGATAGAGGC
>DATJZV010000039.1:0-20761 GCA_035498715.1 Nitrospirota bacterium | reverse complement strand
ACCCCGCGCCACGTTGATGAGAATCGCATTTGGCTTCATCCATTCGAGTTCGCGCTTTCCGATCAGGCCTCGCGTCGCCTTGGTCAGCGGCAGAGAAATGACCACCACGTCCGATGAGGAGAGGACCCTCCCAAGATCGTTCAGGGTGCCGATGAATTCCACAGGTTCTTCTGTTCTGCCACTGCTGTTCACGGCATAGATCCGGGCCCCCAGGGTGCGCATCAAGTGTGCCGTGGCGCGGCCGATGCCGCCGAACCCGAGGATTCCGCATACGCAACCACGCAGCCTGCGATTAAGTCTGGACTGGTTGAACTCACCCCGTGCGAGGCTTTGATGTCCCCTGGAAAGGTTCTTTGCGAGGGCCAGCGTCATAGCGAGGACATGCTCGGCCATGGGGTCCGCGTATGCACCCACATTGCTAGCAATAACAATCCCCGCGGGCAGCCCGGTGAAGGGCACATGGTCGGCTCCGGCGGAAAGGAGCTGGATCATTCTCACGTTTGTGAGCAAGCCGAGTTCGCTAGGTCCTAGTTCCTTCGGCAAATTCCATGACAGGAGCACGTTTGCCCCAACGAGCGTCTGTTCCCTCAGCCCTGTAGGCATATCAGCGAGAAAGAAAAGTTTCGCCACCTCGCCGAAGATCTCTTTGAGCAATGCGCGCTTTGCTTCGCCAATGGCATAGGTTACGACAATGTGATGTCCATCCATCTGTCTACCTTAAATAAATATCATGCTTAGGTCGTGTGTCATTTTTCCCGTCTCTGTCTGACGACATCGAGAAGCGGCAGGGTCTTTGAACGTAAGCTCGTTGTTTCTCACGCCTGGGCCCTAACGGTGATCTTACGGCTTATAGTACATGAGCTGCCTCGCAGAAGGCGAGACATCGCGGATGAGTTTCCGCATTTCTTCGTCCGTCATGGGCTCGAAGGACCGGGCGAACCTGATATTCTCTTCGAGCTGGGAGACGTCATCACAGCCGATGACGATATTCGTGATTGGTTGGGAAAGCGCGAAGCGCAGGAAGGGCTCCAAGCTCGTGTACCAGGGAAGCCGCGCCGCAAAGCCTCGGAAATAAACCTTCATCCCAATGATCCCCATGTTCTTCTGCCGGGCAAGAGGGAGCACATGCTGAAGGAAGCTGTTGTACTCGGGTTCTCCCGGGTTGGCAGGCAGGAGCACGGTATCGAAGTCGAAGAACTCTATGCATTTCTTGATAATGAGGGGATCGTGGTGTCCGGTCACGCCGATGAACCTCGTCAAGCCCTTTTCCTTCGCCTCCAGAAAGGCCTCGATGGCACCGCCGGGGCGGAAGATTTGCTCGACATCGTACTCGGTTCTCACATCATGCACCTGCCAGAGGTCCAGGTGATCGGTTCCCATGTCGCGTAAGGTCCCCTTGAGGTGATTAAGCGCGCCTCTCTTGTCTCGTGCGTGCGATTTGCTCGACAAAAAAATTTCCCTCCTTCGCTCCTTCAACGCTTTCCCGTAATACGACTCGCTTCCCGAGTATGCCCGCGCTGATTCGCAGTAGTTTATCCCCAGGTCCAATGCGCGGTTGATGAGGGCATACGCCTCCTTATCATGATTGTAGGTCCTTAAGACCCCTTCGCCGCCCAGGCCGAGGATGGTCACGTCAACGCCGGTTTTGCCAAGTGTTCTCTTTGGAATGGTCATGGGGAAAGTATATCACAGGGCGAGAGCAGGGTGCCACGACGACAGCCTCTCTTCCCTTTACATTCTGCTCACGATATGCTAAAAATTTGACATGAAATTATTAAGTCCAGCGGCGGTTCTGCTCTGCATGCTGATGTTCTCGTCGACTGCTTTTCCCGCCGCTTCCGGATTTTCCGGCCTTCCTGTAACATCCATCGTGATCAAGAATGACCTCGGCAACCCGTGGCCTCATCCCGAACAGGTTCTGCCGCTGATCGAGGTAAAGCCCGGTGACCGTTTGTCCAGCCAGGCAATCAGGGACGGCATCGGTTATCTCTATCTCAAAGGCCTGTTCAGGGACATCCGCGTGGACGGGTTTCCCGACGGTGACGGTGTGCGGCTCGAGTACACCCTGTTCCCCATCACGGTGGTGGACGAGATCGTGATCAATGGCAATCACGCCTTGTCCAAGGGCAGGATCCTGGAAGTGCTGACCGGCATTGAAGGGAAGGAACTACGCGAAGAAAAGTTGCCCGGGTACAAGGCCAATATCATTGCGCTCTATCAGTCCGAGGGATTCTATAACGCACTCGTCAGTTTTCAAGCCAGACCGCTGAAAGATCCCCATCACGTGGCACTCCTTGTTGATATCCAGCAGGAGGGTAGTCCGACCATCATTGAGGAGGTCCGTTTCGCCGGGAACACGGTATTCAAGGAGAAAGACCTGCTCAAGATCATGGAAAGCAAAAAGGGCCACCGGCTCCGGATCGACCTGCTCCTGGATGCCGATGTAGAGGCCATACGTCAAAAATATGCTAAAGCCGGCTATCCGGCGGCCAAGACAGGCCCGGTGAACGTGAGCTTCCGGGACGGGAAGGCATACGTCACCATCCAGGTTAGCGAAGGTCCGAAAGTGAAGGTGAAGTTCACGGGGAACCACACGTTCAGCTCAAGCACGCTCAGGGAGGACATCCTAATCTGGTCGGAGCATGACGTGTCCGACGCCATTATCGAGAGCAGCGTAGACAAGATCAAAAGCCTTTACTCTGATGATGGATACGCAAACGTCAGGGTTGACGTGAAGAAGACCGAGGCACCCGGTTCGCTCGACCTGGAGTTTGTGATCCAAGAAGGACTGCGGGAAACGGTCATGAAGATCGACATCCGCGGCAACACCTATTTTCCGACAAAGCAGATCAAGGAAGAAATGTCTCTCCGGGAGTCTCCGGGGGCACCCTTGGGCTGGTTTAAATCGAGATCCTATCGCGAGGACCTCCTGAACAGGGACATGGAATACATACACGACCGCTACGTGGACGCGGGGTTCCTCGCGGTGAGCGTGAAGAAAACGGTCACTTTTGTCGACGACGGCAGGAAGGCCGTGGTCGCGATCGATATCGATGAGGGACCGCAGACGAGGACGGGGACCGTTACCTTCGAAGGGGATACGGCTTTCACCGCAGCTGAACTTCTCGGGATTGTAAGTCTCAAACCCGGAGCGCCATACAACGAACGGCTCGTGGATGAGGACCGCTACCGCATCCTCTCAGACTATTCTAACAGGGGCTATCTTTACGCCAAGGTGGACGTAGAGAAAAAAACTGCTGACGGCACCGTTGACATCAAATATAAAATATCCGAAGATCATCAGGTGAAGATCGGCAGGATCATCCTGCGGGGGAATGAGAATACCAAAGATAGCGTGATCATGCGAGAGCTCCTCGTAAAACCAGGGGGGCCCTATAACTATGGGGATATCCTCAAGAGCCAGCAGCGGATATACCGTTTCGGCTATTTCGGCCTGGCGCGGTTCGAGCCGCTGCACCCGGAAGAAAAAGATTATGTCACGGACATGCTGTTAACACTTGAGGAGCGGCCTGCCGGCTCCGTGACGTTCGGCGTGGGATATGGTGACCTTGACCACTTCAGGAGTTCCGTAGAGGTTGCTTACCGGAACCTGTGGCACAGCGCCCACTACGCGGGCATTAGGCTCGAGGAAAGCACCATCCTGTCGCGGGCGATCCTGAACTATCAGCAGCCCTGGGCCTTCGGATACAACCTGCAGGGGAAGTTCGCCCTGGTCTGGTCTGATCAGAAAAATATCAACTCGGATACGCGGGAGATTTTCTACCAGACCCGCAGGTCCTCGGCGTCCTACGGCGTGGAGAAGGCCCTGGACCATGTCAAAGCTTCGCTCACCTATCAATACGAAAGAGTGGATAACTACAACGTCGAACCAGGGGCCATCCTTTCGCCTGATGATGTGGGCTATGTGCGTATCAGCAGCATCAGCCCTTCGCTGATCTGGGACCTCCGGGACGACATCTTCAATCCCCGCACAGGAGCGGTGTACGGTATCGTCATCAAAGATGCATTAAAGCTGTTAGGTTCTGAGGCAGACTTTACCAAGGTGTCCGTCCAGAGCAGCTGGTACTTCCCGGCCGGAGCAAACGCAGTGGTGGCACTGTCGGCACGCGGGGGGATGGCATGGCCGCATCGCGATACCATCGAGGTGCCTATCCATGAGCGCTTCTATCTCGGAGGCAGCACGACGGTGCGTGGATATATCCAGGATACCGTGGGACCAAGTGCTGTAAATCCCGACGGTAGCGTCACACCGACAGGCGGCGACAGTATGCTGCTGTTCAATGCGGAGTACCGTTGGAACGTGACCAAGGGCTTTGGGCTTGCCCTGTTCATGGATGCCGGCAATGTCTGGAACGGCCAGGAGCTGCATCTCGACGATCTCCGCGCCTCTTACGGTGCGGGAATCCGCTATGGAACTCCTATCGGGCCACTCCGGATCGACTACGGCCAGAAGATCCACCGTCAGCCCGGGGAAAGTCCGGGAGAGCTCCACTTTAACATCGGGAACACCTTCTGACAAGGTGCAGCGCTGCCCCACATGGAGAAAGCACGGAGCGCATAGTGCATCGTGTATCCTCTGCCATGAGCTCTGAGTTCATCCCCATGGCGCCGTCCCGCTGGACGGCATGGCCTGGTGGTGGTATTATTAAACTGTCCTTGCGGCACGCACGATAAATATGTCGTCTGCGGTTGCTGTGAACGGGGAAGGCGAAGGAAGAAGCATCCTATGAAAATACATAGAAGACTTATCGTCCTGGTGGGCCTCGGGATGCTGCTGATCCTCTTGATCACGGTGCTGTCGCTCCAGGACATCAGCGGGGCTTTTTCCCGCACCACGAGAGAACTTGCGCAGAGCTCGCTCGAGTATGAAAAGATATGGGACATTGAAAAGTCAATCGCCGACCTGTCTCTTGCCCTGCACAACTTCGTCGAGACCGGCAATGAGGCCTACCAAAGGACGTACGTGGCCGCGCTCACGGATGTACGTCAGACTCTGAATGATATATCCAGCCTCGATCTCAACCAGAAGGAGACGACGATCGTTGCATCCCTTATTGTTGATATCCAGGAAATGGAGAAAAAAGCCGACCGTATCCTATCCCTGCGGTCACCGGCAGGGAAGAAGCGGGCGTCCGCTCAGAACCTCCTCGCTGAGCTCGACAGCCTGTTCACGCGGTTGGAGAAGGACATTGTAAGGTACCAGAATGATCATGCTGCCCAGATGGGCTTGATCATGAAGCAGATCCGCGACAATAAGGTGAGGACCAACTTCCTGTTCATGATGATCCTGTGCACGTCCGCGGGATTTCTCCTTGCATTCGGCATGTATATCCACCGGAAGGTGTCAGCGCCCCTGAGCGACATGTGGATGGGGACCGAGGAGATCAGCCGGGGCAACCTCGATTACCAGATGAAGCTGCGCGGCGACGGCGATATCGCCAGGCTGGGGGAACGCTTCAATCAGATGGCCCAGAAACTCCAAGGATCCTATGCAGATCTCGAGCGGAAACTTCTCGACCGTACCCGCAATCTCGCGGCGCTCGATTCAGTTGCCCTTGCGCTGAGCCATGCCGGGAACCTCAAGGATGTGCTCAATAAGTCCCTGCTCAAGATCCTGGACAGCCTGTCCGACATAGAGCCGAAGGGAGGGGTCTTCCTGTGCGATCCGGGCGGGGATGTCATGCGGCTTATGGCGCAGAATGGGCTTGAGCCGGAGTTCGTACAGCGCGAGGAAACGATCAAGATGGGAGAATGTCTCTGCGGGATGGTAGCGCAGACCGGGGAGATGCTGTTTACGGAACAGGGATGCGCCGATCCGCGCCATACGCGCCTTCTCGGTGAAGAAAGGCATTCTCATATCATTATTCCCATGAAATCGAGGGGGGTCGTGCTGGGGGTCATATTTCTGTACCCCAAGAAGGAATTTGCACTGAAGCCCTCGGATGTCCAGATGCTCGAGGCCATCGGTGTGCAGCTCGGCATGGCCGTTGAGAATTTAAGGTTCTATGCAGAAGTGAAGGAGTCGAGCGAAAAATACTGGGACCTCTTTGAAAACGCCCGGGACATTCTCTTCACCATGGACACCGAAGGCAGGCTCACCGCAGTGAATAAGGCCGCCGAAAAATTCTCCGGATATTCGAAGGTCGAACTCGCCGGGGAAAGTATCCTCGATTTTCTGACGCCCGAGGGGGCCGATGTCGCCAAGCGGGTGCTCACCGGCGAGCACAACAGCACGAACCGGATGATCGAGTTCGAGGTCGTGAAGAAGGATGGCAGTCACGCATTCATTGAGGTAACCGCACGGAAGATGTTCAGGGGCCGGCAGGCTGTGGGCTTTCAGGTTTCGGCGAGAGACATAACGGAGCGGACAAATCTCAGGGAATTACTCGTCAAGGCCGAGCGTCTCGGCGCCATCGGTCAGGTAGGGATCGCGGTCCGGCACGAAATCAACAACCCGCTCACCACGGTCATCGGCAACACGGAACTGCTGATCGAGCGGTATGAGAATACAGATCCCGATCTCAAGGCGCGGCTCGATATGATCTTGAACAATGCGCTCAGGATCGCGGAGATTGTGAAGCGGCTCGAAGGCATCAAGCAGGACAAGGTCGTGGAATATCTCAGGGGCGTCACAATGACGGACCTGAAGCAGGGATAGCAGGGATATTGAAAAGTGTACATGTCAAATTCCAAATCTCAAATCTCCTGTCTTCAATGCATAATCAAGCGCACCTTGTGGCTGGATTATGTGTCGATCACGTTGGTGGCCCTCCTCTTACTTGTGCTCCCCTGCGCAGCACGGGCCGAGCTAATCGACCGCATAGTCGCGGCCGTAAATTACGATGTGATCACTTGGAGCGACCTTGAACAGGCAGTCCGTTTCAATGCCGCGCTCTCCGGCGGCAGCCGTGACGGGAAAGGGTTGCGGACCGAGACCCTCGAAGGGCTGATCAACAGGCAGCTGCTCATCCAGGAGGCAGGCAGACTCCGGTTCGTGGAGGTATCGGCTCAGGATATAAGCGCAGAAGACGAAAAGCTCCGGAAGCGGTTCGGGTCGGACAAGGAGTTCTCGGATTTTCTTACCGGGCTGGACATCACCAGGAGACAGTTGGACCGCATGCTGGGCGAGCGGCTCCTCGCTGAGCGGTTCGTGGAGAAAAAAATCGGGATATTCGTCCGGGTGAGCCGTGAAGAGTCACAGAGTTATTACGATGCCCATCCTTCTGAATTCAAGGGGAAGCGGTTCGAGGATGTCCAGAGGCAGATTATGGCACTGCTCTACCAGGACAAGTTCAGACGGCAGGTGGAGCAGTACCTCGCCGAGCTCCGCGGCAAGGCTGATGTGCGGATAAATTCGTGACGAAAGACGAGGAGGCACATCTTCATGAGCAAAGTGAACGGCCGTTGTTAACCATATATATCGCATAAGGAGCGTCACAATGAAAAAAATACTTTTTGCTGCTCTCGCGTCCATCCTTCTGCCCGCGCTCTCCGGCTGTGCCTTCATCAGGGTCTCTCTTATGCCGGAGGTCCAGCCACTCGAGGAGCACGTGCTTTCGGGTGAGGGCAAGGATAAGATCGTGCTCATGGATATTACGGGTGTGATCACGAGTGAGGAAAGCAGCTCGGCTATCGGTGGCATCAAGAAACCGGGCATGCTCGCTGAAATGCGGGAAGGATTTGACCGTGCGCGCAAGGACCGGAACGTCAAGGCAGTAGTCCTCAGGATCAACAGCCCCGGCGGCGGAGTGACCGCCTCTGACACGCTCTACCACGAGATCAAAAAATTTAAGATGGAAACCGGCGTGAAGGTCATCGCTCACTTTCTCGACGCGGGCACCTCCGGCGCGTACTATGCGGCACTCGCTTCGGACAGGATAACTGCGCAGCCTACGAGCATAACCGGCAGTATTGGCGTAATCTTGCTCCGTATAGACGCTACCGGTCTGATGCAGAAGATCGGGGTGCAGACGCTCGAAATATCCTCCGGAGAACACAAGGGCATGGGCTCGCCGTTCCGTCCCGTCTCCGCCGAGGAGAAGAAGATATTCCAAACGATGATTGATAACCTCTATGGCAGGTTCGTAGGCGTTGTCGCCGACGAACGAAAAATGGCCCCCGAGCGGGTGCGGCAGTTGGCCGATGGCCGCGTTTACACGAGCCAGGAGGCAAAAGATGCGGGGCTCATTGACGACATCGGCTACCTTGACGACGCATTCGTGCAGGCGAGGAAGCTGGCGAACCTTGAGCGAGCAACGGTTGTTACCTATCTGAGGCCTGGAGAATATCGGCCCAACATCTATTCCATGAATATGATCAACATCAACCTCGGCGACCTTGCCGGCCCAGGGGTCAGGCTCGCTTATCTGTGGTGGCCTTAGAAATACCGCGAAACGCATGCTGCATGATGATTTCCGAGAAGCGAGAGCATGTGCTGTGATGCGGGAAGCGCGAATCGGAAGGCCCGCGAATATCGAGCGGCCAATGTCGGGCGCAGAATGATATTCGAAATCGGGACATGAAGGACGGAGGGTCTTTTATGAAAAAGATGCTGCTGTTCTTTTGCATGATCGCTGTGTTCACCTCGTGTACGTCGGCAAAGATTGATGTTCGGAGCAAGGGGGTCGTGCTCAAGGACAATACCGTGGTCCATTATCTGGAGGCGGGCCAAGGGCCGGCGCTCGTCCTTGTCCACGGGCTCGGCAGTTCTTCCGACGTCTGGAGTGAAGATATTGGTATCCTTGCCAAGACGTACCGGGTAATCGCTCCTGACCTTCCGGGGTATGGCAAATCAGACAGACCGCGGGCCGATTATTCGATCGATTACCAAGCAGCCATGCTCAAGGAATTCATTGATGCCATGGGCGAGAGCAAGGTAGCTATCGCCGGAAATTCCATGGGAGGCTGGATAGCGGCGGTCTTTACCCTCAACAATCCGGATAAGGTGAGCCATCTGATCCTCGTGGACAGCGCAGGCTTGCACCGAGAGACTTATCCTCCTGTCAGCCTCAACCCCTCCACGAAAGAAGAGCTGAATACCCTCTTGCTCGCCCTCTATGCGGACCCGTCGCGGGTGACCGAGAGGATGATTAATGACCAGTGGGAATACCGCAGGGACATCCGCGCCACGGTACAGGCCACGCTTGACTCCCTGAAGACCAGGATGCCGCTTCTCGACAGCAGGCTCACTGACATCAAAGTCCCCACGCTCATCATCTGGGGAAAACAGGACACACTTATCCCGCTTGAATTCGCCGGGCAGTTCGCAAAAGGCATTCACGGGTCAAGGCTGGTTGTGATCGATAAGGCTGGCCACCTGCCCCAGGTGGAGCAACCCGGAGCGTTTTGCCGTGCCGTAAAGAGGTTCGTGAGGAGTTGGTAACGGACGGGTGGGCAGAGCACGGAACGGAAAAAGGCAGCCTGACAGGGGATCTGTCTTCACCACGGGAAACCACTCTTAGCCTGTGCCCTTAGGGATTCTTTCCGATTGAGAGCCGTCCGTACGCGCCCTGCCCAACGTCTTCCTAACCTAGTGTCAGAAAGATAATCCTTGAATCCTTCCCGTTGTTTGTGGTAAATTTGCTACACTGCGGTTTTACGGGGGGAGTGTGGTATGGGCAAAAGCCTCTGGATTCCTATCCTCATTATACTACTGCCACACGGTCTGTCGCATGCGTCCAACATGCAGTCACCCGCACAGCAATACCGTACTGCGAACAAGCTGTTCGCTACGGCCCGGTATAAGGAAGCCATCGCTTTGTACCAGATGCTCCTCACCTCACCTCCCGAGCAGGTCCCCCTCAGCGGCATTTACACCCGAATCGGTGACAGTTACTTCCGCCTCGGAGAGTATAAGGACGCACTCCCGGCATACCGTTTGGCCCTAGGGAGCCAGAAAACCTCTGAACAGCCTGCAACCCAGTACTGGATTGCATTTTGCTGCCTGCTCATGGGCAATGACGCCGAAGCAGTGACCGAATTCTTGAAGATTCCTGAACGCTATCCCTCCTCAGGCATGTGGGTAGGTACGGCATACTATTGGGCAGGCAGGGCTTCCGAGAGAAGGGGTAAGACAGAGGATGCTGCAGAGTACTACCTGAAGGCCGGAGGGAATGGCCGCTCCAACCAAGGGCGGTTTGCTCTCAAGAAAGCAGCGGCAGTTCAGGGGAAATAGAAAGACGATAAAAAAACTTAAATGCTAAAGGAACTGAACATCAAAAATTTTGCGATCATCGACCAGCTCCGCGTAGAGTTTGCGCCGGGGCTGAACGTGTTCACCGGCGAGACCGGGGCAGGCAAGTCCATCGTTGTCGACGCGCTCAATCTCGCTTTGGGTGAGCGCGCAAGCGCTGACCTCATCCGCACCGGTTGCCAGGAGGCGGTAGTGGAGGCGGCCTTTGAGCTGAACGGCCGCGGCACGGCTGAAATCACTGCGTTGCTCTCCGGGCAGGGCATAGAGGTGGACCCCGGAGAAGATCTGATCGTGCGCCGGGTGCTTTCGTCATCGGGAAAGAACAAAGTATATATCAACGGGAGCCTTGCTAACCTCAATACGCTTACGGCGCTCGGCGCGAGTCTCGCCGACATCCACGGTCAGCACGAGCACCAATCGCTCCTATCACTTGAGCGCCAAATGGAGCTGCTCGATTCCTTCGGAGGGCTGTCTGAACTCCGCGATGTCCTGTCAGATGCTTATCACCGGCTGCAGGATGTCAGGAAGGACCTCGCTCTGCTCGAATCTGGCGAGCGCGACAGGGCACAGCGCGAGGACATGCTCCGGTTCCAGAAGAACGAGATAGAGGCAGCGATGCTCAAGCCAGGCGAGGATAGGGATCTGGCGAACGAGCAGAAGCTCCTGACCAATTCGGAAAAGATTGCCGGACTGTCGCACGCCGTCGTCGATGGTCTTTATGCATCGGAGAACTCGGTCCTCACCGGGCTTAAGAAAGCTATGACCAACCTTCGGGATATCGCGGCCATTGACAACCGGCTGGCGCCGGTACTCGAGCTCTGCGAAGCAGGCCGGGCACAGATTGAAGAGGCTTCCCGTGAGGTTTCAGCCTACGCCGACCGCGTGGAATTCGATCCTGATCGGCTCGAACAGATTGGCGATAGGCTCGACCTGCTCCAGAAACTGAAGAAGAAATACGGGAGCACTATCGATGAGATCATCGAGTTCGGGAAGAATTCATCGGCCGAGCTCGAGCGCATGGAGCGGAGCACAGACGAAATCGAACGGCTGAGAAAAGAGATCGAGTTGATCAAATCCGGGCTTACTGCAAAGGCGCAGGAGCTCACAAAGAAGCGTGGCGCGGCATCTCGGATGCTCGAAAAAAAGATCGAGGCCGAGCTTTCTCATCTCGGCATGAAGAAGACGACCTTTACCGTGACGATCACTCAGGAGCCGGGGCAGGATACGCTCGACGGCCATAAGCTCGGCCCGAGCGGCGCAGACCGTGTGGAATTCCTCATCTCTCCAAACCCGGGTGAGGAGCCCAAGCCGCTCGTGAAGATCGCCTCGGGCGGCGAGCTGTCGCGCATCATGCTTGCGCTCAAGACCATACTCGCGGAGGGTGATAGCATCCCCACGCTTGTCTTCGATGAAGTGGACGCCGGTATCGGTGGCGCGGTTGCCGAAGAGGTCGGCAAAAAGCTCAAGAGCGTGGCAACGAAGCACCAGGTTTTCTGCATCACCCATCTGCCACAGATAGCAAGCATGGCGACAAGCCACTACGGAGTGTCCAAGTCCGTGAAGAAGGACCGGACGAACACGGAGGTCCGGCTGCTCGACAAGAAAGAGCGCGTAGAAGAGATCGCACGCATGCTCGGTGGCAAGATCATCACTGGGGCGACTCTTAAGCACGCTGAAGAGATGATCGAGAGAGGAAGAGCCTAGTTCATCTCGTAAGATATAGGAAGGGTGTCAGTCAGTTCGATTGACATATTTTCACGATTTAGCAATTCGGCTGGCAAAGTTTTTCGTGGATCATTTTTAACACTGGGGAATCGCGGATTTCAGATCGCGGCATGCCCCTTACCACGAACCTCTCTCTTGCAGGAGCGGGGGAGAAAACAGCTTCCTCGCCCCGTGCTGAGGTGGTTCAGGGGAGGGGAACATCATCTCGAATGCAAGAAACGGAGCGAATACATGGGGAAGGTCGTTATCAACACAAAATACTGCAAGGGATGTGAACTCTGCACTAGCGCATGTGTGAAGAAACTGTTGAAGATCGGTTCGGCCTTCAACAAGAGCGGCTACTATACCGTCGAGTACTGCGGCAAGGAAGGCGAGTGTACCGGCTGCGCGCTTTGTGCCGAGATGTGTCCCGATGTGGCGATCGAGGTCTGGAAATAACAATCCAGAACTTCTGCCCCTGAGACGTGGAGATACAGGGAAGAAACACTAAATTCGGGATAGTGTGCCTCGAAGAGGATCGAACGGTTTGACGATTGAGCTTCATTTTTTTGAATTTACCTGACGTCGGGTTTAAGATTTTTTCAGCGTATCTGTGCACCTGTTGTAAAAAAAACTTAAAGGTCAAGGAACGATAAATGCCAAAAGTGCTAATCACCGGAAATGAAGCTTTGGCCGAAGCGGCGGTGCGCGCCGGCTGCAGACGCTATTTCGGATATCCCATTACGCCGCAGAACGAAATCCCGGAATACTTATCGCGCCGGCTGCGGGAATTGGGCGGGACCTTTGTCCAGGCCGAGAGCGAGATAGCGGCCATTAATATGGTCTACGGTGCTGCGGCTGTAGGCGAGCGCGCCATGACCTCGTCGTCCAGTCCCGGCATCAGCCTGATGCAGGAGGCGCTCTCATTCATGGCCGCTTCGGAGCTGCCTGCCGTGATTGTGAACGTGCAGCGCGGCGGGCCGGGACTCGGGAACATCGGGCCATCCCAGGCCGATTACTTCCAGGCAGTGAAGGGCGGCGGGCACGGAGATTACAGGCTGCTCGTTTACGCGCCATCAAACCTTCAGGAGATTGTGGACCTTACGGTCCGCGCCTTTGACAAGGCCGACGAGTACCGCAACCCCGTCATGATCCTGGGCGACGGAGTGCTCGGCCAGATGATGGAGCCGGTCGAACTTCCGGACGTTACGCCGAAACAGATTGAAAAACCATGGTCACTGACAGGCGCCAAGGGCAGGCCGGGTAAGGTAATCCGCTCGCTCTTCGCGCTGCCGGGAGAGGAAGGGGCCCTTGAGCGGCAGAATTATAAACTGAAGGCAAAGTACGAGCGTATGGCAGAGCGCGAGGTAATGTACGAGACTGTGTTGACCGATGACGCCGATATCGTTGTGGTCGCCTTCGGGACCTCTGCGCGTATAGCCAAGACTGCAGTGAATCTCGCGCGGACCGAAGGGATCAAGGCCGGTCTCATCCGGCCGGTGACGCTTTTCCCATTCCCTGAGAAGATCATTGCGAAGATAGCAGCGCGTGCGGAAAGCTTCCTTGTCGTAGAAATGAACATGGGCCAGATGGTCGAGGACGTCCGGCTGGCAGTGAACGGAAAGGTGCCGGTCTCGTTCTACGGCAGGCCGGGCGGCGCCGTGCTCTCGGTCGAGGAGATACTGAGCACCATACAGAGCAGCTTTGGCAAAGACACAGATCGGGTTAAAACACAGACTGTCCCGAAGTAAGAAGGATAAAAGCAGGGAGGAACCTTTTATGCCGAACATAAAAAGCATACTTGACCTGATCGGGAATACGCCGATGCTGAAGCTCAGCCGGCTTGTAAGCGAAGGTTCTGCCGAGGTCTGGGTTAAGCTCGAAGGATTCAATCCCGGCGGGAGCGTGAAGGATCGACCGGCCCTCGCCATGATAGAAGACGCCGAGAAAAAAGGCATGCTCAAAAAAGGCATGAAGATCGTGGAGCCCACGAGCGGAAACATGGGTATCGGCGTTTCCATGGTCGCCACGGTCAAGGGTTATCCCGTTATCCTCACCATGCCTGAGTCCATGACCCTTGAGCGCCGCAGATTGCTGGAAGCATACGGCGCAGAACTGGTGCTTACCCCTGCAGACAAAGGTATGAAGGGCGCCATTGCAAAAGCCGATGAGATCCTTGCCTCAGGAAAAGAATACTTCAAGCTGGACCAGTTCGGCAACCCCGCGAACCCCCAGATTCACCGCAGGACCACCGCAAAAGAGATTACCTCTTTCATGGGTGCAAAAAAGATAGATGCCTTTGTGGCCGGCGTAGGGACCGGCGGGACGATCACGGGCGTGGGCGAGGTGCTGAGAAGAAAGTTCAAGAGCATAAAAATATTTGCTGTTGAACCGGCTGCCTCACCAGTGCTCTCCGGCGGCCAGCCCGGACCTCACACCATCCAGGGAATCGGCGCAGGATTCGTTCCTGCCATCCTGAACACAAAGGTGTACGGTGAGATCATTCAGGTGACCAATGATCAGGCCGCTGAGATGGCACAGCGGCTCGCGCGCGAAGAAGGGCTGCTGGTCGGCATTTCCTCAGGCGCGTCCTGCTGGGCCGCGCTCCAGGTCGCGGCAAGACTTGGAAAGGGGAAGAGAGTCGTCACGCTTTTCCCCGACGGCGGAGAACGGTACCTGTCAACAGGGATGTTCGGGAGAAAAAGTGGAGCCTGATCGAACATGCTCACCGAAAGAACTGCATTCATGAAAGCCTTCCTGCTTCGCGCGAACAATATCCTCATCAGCCCAAAGAATGAGTGGCACGCGATCAAGGATGAACCAACAACGTACAAACAGGTCATCGCCGGCTACGTTGCGGTCTTGGCAGCAGTTCCTCTTGCCATATCGGCGATTGAAACCATCGCCTTCGGATCTGGCGTCAAGCATGGTGATCAGTTTGCTTCGATAGGTTCCCTGTTCATGAGGTATTTATTGTGGTACGTGATGATCGTTCTCGATATCATTATTCTCGGAGCAATCATCACCGCATTCGTCACCCCGGGCGGCTCCCAGCATGATGGAAGGGCGGGGCTCAAGGTCGCGGCATACTCCGCAACGCCGCTTTTTATGGTCGGGATGGTGGTCTCCATTCCGGGAATGGGCTGGCTTGCATATGGTGCGGTCCTTTACTGCGTCTACCTCATTCATCTCGGTATCGGGTCTCTTCTGAACATGGAACGCAGTAAGGCGGCGTGGTACGCTGTTGGTTCCTTTATGGCTGCGGGCGTGATAATCGGCGTGCTGAATCTGTTCGAATACCTGTTCGAGTCTTATCTGGCAAGAACGTTCATCCTGCAGGGATAGAAAACGAGATGCGGAATTCATTTGAATTTGCTGGAACTTCTTGAGGGCCGGGCTACTTTCGTTCCCCGGTTTGCTGTACAATGAGCATGAGATGGATATATCTCGACTACAATGCTAGTACTCCGGTTGATCCCCAGGTGCTCGACGGGATGCTGCCCTATCTGAAGCAGAAGTACGGCAATCCGTCCAGCAGCCACGGCTTCGGTCTAGCGTGCAGGACAGGCATCGAACAGGCACGGGAGCGGGTGGCGGGCCTGCTCGGATGCGAAGCCTCGGACATCATCTTCACGAGTGGGGCAACGGAATCAAACAACATGGTGATCAAGGGGGTTGCCGCCGCCTCGCCGAGGGGAAGTCATATCATCACATCGAAGATAGAACACCCGGCGGTTCTTGAACCATGCCGGTATCTCGAGAAACAGGGATATTCAGTCACCTATCTGCCGGTGGACCACTACGGCGCGGTGAATCCCCATGAACTCGCGGAAGCGATCACGCCGAAGACCGTCCTCATTACGATCATGCACTCGAACAATGAGGTCGGTACCATCCAGCCTATCGAGGAATTCAGCCGCATCGCAGCGTCCCGCGGCGTGCTGCTTCACACGGACGCCGCCCAGAGCGTAGGTAAGGTGCGTATGCAGGTTGAGGAGCTCGGTGTGGATTTTCTGACCGTAGCGGGCCACAAGTTCTATGCACCGAAAGGCATCGGCGCTCTGTATATCAAGGGCGGAAGGAAACTTGAGCCGCTTCTGCACGGTGCAGGACATGAGCGCGGCTTGCGGCCGGGCACGGAGAACGCCGCATATATTGTCGGACTTGGCACGGCATGCGAGATCGCGGCGCCGATTCTTGAGACCGAGGGACCGCGCCAGACGCGGCTTGGCTGGCGTTTATACGACGGGCTCAGGCAGGCGGGGCTCAGTGTATATCTGAACGGACACCCCGACAAGAAACTGCCGAACACCTGGAACATCAGCTTCGCAGGATTTGATGCTGTATCGGTCATGGAAGCGCTTCCCGGTGTGGCCGTATCTCCCGGAGCTGCGTGCCACGGCAATCTAGTCGAGCCATCGCATGTCCTTGCAGCCATGGGCGCGGACCCTGCGCTCGCCAGGGGCGCAATACGATTCAGCCTCGGGAGAGAGACGACGGAAGCGGAGATCGACGAAGTGATCGGGAAACTTAAAAAAGGATTGAGGGAGTGAAGAGACGTTCCCTTGGTCGTTGGGGTACCGCGAGCATATGCACCTCGAACTATGGATTTAGCGAAATTCATGATCCGGCGTCATGGTTATTTCTTTGACGGCAGAAGTTTTACCCGGCAACCTTCTTGCCGGAACCTCATACTTATGGTTTCAAAGAACAAAACAGGGTTCGTTTCCCGCTAGTGCGACTACTTCAAATGTATCGGGTGATTTATTGTTTGTCAAACAGAAAGTAACGGCCTAACAGTGCATCTAATCAAGTTAGATCGGTGCCTTCTATCCCCGCCCTGAAGAGACGGTGTTTTACGACGCGAATGGATAACCAGGTCCCGAATGACAAATAAACGCCACTATGAAGAAATATAACTTGAGCGAGATTGAATATAAGCATTTGGAATTCATGCGGAGTTTTGATACCGGGATCTGGAATGTGTCAAAGGGATTATGTCAGGCGAAATCATACTCATAGTTGACGACGAAGAGAGCGTTCGGAACAGCCTCGCCGGTGTGATGAGGGACGAAGGCTACGATGTCGTGTCGGCCGTATCAGGCAAAGAAGGGATCGGTCTGCTTCACGAGACGCAGCCATCGCTTGCTCTGCTTGACATCAACATGCCTGAGATGGACGGCATCGAAACGCTTCGTCGGTTCAAGGAGATGAGACCTGACATGCCGGTTATTATGGTTACGGGCCACGGCACGATCGAGACGGCTGTCAAGACAACGAAGATGGGTGCTTACGATTTCATCGTGAAGCCGCCCGAGCTGGAGCCCCTCATGCTGGTTGTCAAGCATGGGCTCGAAGAGTCCCGTCTGCGCCAGGAGAACGAGTCGCTCAAGCGGAGCATTGAACGGCGTCATGAGATCATCGGTGAGAGCGAGAAGATCAAGACTCTCAAACAGCAGATCGCGCTTGCGGGTCCCACAAACGGCTGGGTTCTTATTCATGGTGAGAGCGGTGCAGGCAAGGAACTCGTCGCGCGCGCCATTCATCGAGCAAGCAGGCGATCATCTGGCCCCTTCGTTGAGGTGAACTGCGCCGCAATCCCCCAGGACCTCATCGAAAGCGAGCTCTTCGGCCATGAAAAGGGCTCCTTCACCGGAGCAACGGGCATGAAGCGCGGTAAGTTCGAGTTGGCCCACGGGGGGACCATTTTCCTCGACGAAATCGCGGACATGAGCATGGCCACTCAGGCCAAAGTGCTCCGGGTGCTGGAGGGGCAAGAGTTCCAGCGTGTAGGAGGAACAAAAACGCTCAAGGCCGATGTGCGGGTCATCGCCGCGTCGAACAGGACCCTCGGGGACGAGATCAAAAGAGGAGCATTTCGCGAGGACCTCTATTACCGTCTGAATGTGATCCCGCTCGAGGTGCCGCCTCTCCGCGAACGGACCGATGACATCCCGCTGCTGGTGCGCCACTTTCTGCACGAGTTCTCGAACGAATACGGCCAGAAGACGAAAACTATCGATGATGACGCCCTCGACCTTTTTGTCAGGTATCAGTGGCCCGGTAACGTGCGCGAACTCCGCAATATCATCGAGCGGCTGATCATTATGGTCCCCGCTCCGGTGCTTCGGGTTCAGGATGTTCCACCTCCCATCAACTCATCGCAGCCGGACCAACAGGCCTCGGCTGCACAGACCGGGGGCCGCGGCGGGCATAATCACGCCATGCTCAAAGACGCTCGCGCTGCTTTTGAACGGGAGTTCATTATGCAGAAGCTTAGAGAGAATGGCGGCAACGTGAGCAGGACAGCCGATGCCATTGGCGTGGAACGCAGCAATCTGCACAGGAAGATCAAGGCGCTTGGGATCGCGCTCGAGGATTGAGGTCTTGTCTCAGGATAAGGTAGCCGCAGGCTTCAGCCTGTGCATATTTCACGGGGAGGAACACATCCCAGGGGGCGCGGCTATGAGAAAGAATACATTCCGCCGTTCAATCCATACATGATCGACACTCGTAACCTCACTAAATATTTCGGCACTCTCGGCGCAGTGCAGTCAATCAGCTTCACCGTCGGCAAAGGAGAGGTCTTTGGCCTTCTCGGCCCGAACGGCGCGGGAAAGACCACGACGATCCGCATGCTGACCACGCTTCTGTCACCCACATCCGGCACGGCATCGGTCGCGGGATCCGATGTGATTGCTGATCCTCTGAGCGTCAAGCGTTCGATCGGCGTGGTGCCGCAGATGCTGAACCTCGACATCGACCTCACCTGCGCAGAGAACCTTGAGTACCATGGCAGGCTCCATAAGATGCAGCCAGCGGACCGCGGTGCGAGGATCGAGGAACTTCTGCGCTTCGTGGGTCTCTGGGACAGGAAAGACACTCCTGTCGAGCACTTGTCCGGAGGGATGCGCAGGCGGTTGCTGATCGCGCGCGGGCTCATGCACCGTCCTGCGGTCGTCTTCATGGATGAGCCCACCGTGGGGCTTGATCCGCAGGCGCGCCGGATGATATGGGGGCTCATCGAATCGCTTAAGCGGAGCGGCATCACCATCCTGCTCACGACGCACTACATTGAAGAAGCGGACGCGCTCTGCGAGCGGGTCGCCATAATGCGAACGGGAAGGATAATCGCGCTTGACAGACCTGCCGTGCTAAAGGAGGGAGTGGGCAGGTTCTCGCTCGAATGTATCGGGAAACACGATTTTCCGCGCAAGTTCTTCCAAACCCGCGAGGAAGCGATTGATGCGGGCCGCAACCTGTGCTTTGATATCATGGTCCGCGACGTCACCCTGGAGGACGTATTCATCAGTCTTACCGGTGAGAAGATTGAAGGATAGCGCAAAGCAAAGCCGAAATCCGTGATTCGCAATCCGTAATGGGCACGATTGCAGTGCGTAACGAGGTTCAAAACATTCGGACTTCGAATCCTGAATATGTTTAGAGTTTTTAAGTGGGAATTGAGGACGTAAGCCGGAGTAACTATGAATTTCTACCCCATTATCTGGAAAGAGATGATGCTCATCCGCAAGAAACCCTGGCGGTTTCTGGCCTCGAGCATGGTCATGCCGGTCCTCTACCTCGTGACCTTCGGATGGGGGCTCGGCCGAGGCATGAATGTCGTCGGCGGTACGTACCTCCAGTTCGTCCTGCCGGGCATCCTCGCACTTTCGGCAATGAACAACAGCTTTGGCCCGGTCTCTACATCGCTCAACATCAGCAGGCTGTACACGAAGACTATCGAGGAAGTGCTCGTTTCGCCCGTCAGCCCCTGGGACATAGCGTTGGGGAGGACGCTCACGGGACTCATACGCGGGATGTTCTCGGCGCTCATGCTGATGCTGGTCGGTCTCATATCCGGTGTGACTATGCATCTTTCCATGGCATTCTTCATTGTGCTCGCGCTCACTGCGTTCTGTTTCGGGGCCATGGGTGTCGCGGCGGCCATGCTTGCGCATTCGCATGAGGACATGGCGAACTTCAACAGCTTCTTCATCATCCCCATGTCGTTCCTGGCAGGCACGTTCTTTTCGCCTGACAAACTTCCGGAACCGTTCATGAGCCTCATCCTGGTCTATCCGCTCACACACGCAAGCCTGCTTCTCCGGGCGCTCGCCACGGGCGGCAATCCATCGATCGGGTCAGTGCTTGTACTCGCGGCGTACACCATAATGTTTTTTTACCTCGCGGGCAGGCTGGTGAAGAGGGCGGGGTGATGGACGAAGGGTCCATGGCGCTTAGGGCACGGGGTATAGAGCAAGGGGCCATTGCATTGTGTTAATGACCATTTGCCCTTTGCACAACGCCCTTTGGAAACACAATAATATGCCATCAGCATTTACTCACATATTTGTTGCAGGCGCTCTAGGAAAGACTATGCGCCTGAAAATATGTCTCCGAGGTTCTGGGTGTTTACGGCTGTGTGCACGCTGCTTCCCGATGTCGATATCATCGGATTCTATTTCGGGATCAAGTACGGCGATATGTTCGGGCACCGGGGCTTCTTTCATTCGCTGACATTTGCCCTGCTAGCGAGCCTTATCGTCGTGTTCCTTGCGTTCCGGTCCGTGCCCCGATTTACCAAGCGCTGGTGGGGATTGCTCGCGTTTTTCTCTGTTGTGATGGCCTCGCACGGTTTCCTCGACTCCATGACTAATAAAGGCATGGGCGTGGGCTTCTTCATTCCCTTTGACAATACGCGGTATTTCATGCCCTGGAGGCCGGTATACGCCTCTCCGATGAAGATCTCCAAATTCTTCAGTAATGCAGGTATTGAGGTCTTGACCGCTGAAATCGTCTGGATATGGATTCCGGTTATGCTGTTTTATGCCGGAGCGAGCCTGT
>DATJZV010000038.1:0-5041 GCA_035498715.1 Nitrospirota bacterium | reverse complement strand
CAGTATCCCGCCATTTTCCTTCACCTTTGGTGATAATGTTTTTAGTATCCCCAATCCCGGTTTAAAAGTGGAGCAGGTATGGTCGTATCAAGGGGGGTTCGAAACGACGGCACTACAGTATCTCTGGTTGAAATTGTCCGCGTTTAGGAATGATATAAAAGATGTTATTGAAAACGAACCGATTTCTGCTTCGCAGTTCATAGCCGTGAACAAGGGGAAGGAAAGAAGGCAGGGGCTTGAAATTGATATGAAAACCGTTCCCCTCTTTAATACTTTCCTCACTGCCGGGGCTGTATTTATGAATGCTAAAGACATGTCTACAGGCGAAACGATACTGAACGCTCCTCAGCGCACTTATGACCTTGGTCTTCAATATAATAATAAACCCTGGTCTTTAACAGCATTACTTAAGGCACATTATATATATTGGAATTCCGATCCAGTATTTGAAGGGAAATATGATTCATTTACGTACGACCTTCATTTGTTGAAGACATTAGATTCTCATGGTGAACAAAAATTCGAAGCTTTTTTCGATGTTCACAACATCTTCAATGCTGATCAATATCGCATAGCGATTTATAAAAATCCGGGAAGATGGATTGAAGGAGGCGTGAGGTATGCATTCTAAATGCGGGGGTTCCCTGTAAGTTAAATCTTGTAGAAAAGGGGGTGAGAAAATGAAAAGGAAAATCGTGATTGTGAAGAAGGGTGTCGGCAAAAAGGATATGGCCGCAGGAATATGCTGTCATGGAGCGATGATTCCGCTGGTAATGGCTCCGCCGATGTAGTTGTGATGTCTGTCGGAGGGAGGGCCAAGGCCCTCCCTCCTAGGTTCTTACAAATAAATGTATATGCAAAAAAAGTCAGAATCAAAACCCATGATGCTATCCAAACATACGAAAATATATCCCTCCGCTACAGACATTGATTCCCGGATTCTGTATTCCACAAAAAATGCCGCCACGATCATAGTCCCTTCAGACATGATCGATGAAATTGAAAAAGGCAGTTTGTCGGACGAAGATAAAGAAACGCTTATGGGTCTCGGGTTTCTCGTGGCTGACCCTGAGCAGGAAAGACTAGAAATGCTCGGCTTTATAAACGAATTGAACGCATTGAACAAGTCAATAAGATATATCGTCGTTCTGAACCTGGACTGCAATCTTGGCTGCAAATACTGCTTCGAGGGGTCACGGAAGGGGAAGTTCTATTTAACCGACGAAGTTGAAGCACGATTCATCGATTTTGTGAAGCAACGCGATCTTTCAAACAAGGAAAACATACAAATCACCTTTTACGGCGGCGAGCCGCTTTTAAGCATGGAGCGTATCGTATCCATTTCTGAAAAAATGCGGTCCTTCGCCGGCAGCAGAGGGATTCAGTACAGTTTTTCGCTGGTGACCAACGGGACCCTGCTGACACCCAAGGTTGTTCGTCGTTTAACGCCGCTTGGCCTGAATAGTGCGAAGGTCACGCTTGACGGGCCGAAAGAGATCCACGATGCATTCAGGCCCTTCAAATCCGGTGTGGGTTCCTTCGATGTCATCGTACGGAATATCGGGGCAGTGTGCGACTGCCTTCGCATCCAAGTCGGTGGCAATTACACGCGGGGGAATTACCGCAAGTTTCCTCTCCTACTCGATTATCTCATGGGCCGGGGCCTCACTCCCGGGAGAATCCCCGTGATCAAATTCGACCCGGTGGTGAATGAGAGCAGCGAGTTCGCGCTCCCTGATTTTCATGACGGTTGTGATTCGCCAGAGGAGCCCTGGCTTGTGGAAGCGGCGATCCTGCTTCGGGAAGAGGTGTTGAAGAGAGGATACCGCCAGCCGAAAGTAGTCCCGTCACCTTGTTTGATGGAACTCGACGACAGCTTCGTCGTAAATTACGATGGGACACTCTATAAGTGCCCGGGAATGATTGGTAGAAAAGAATGCTGCATTGGCGACGTTGCGAGCAGCGCAAACGACAGCCGCACTTCGAATGGGCTTGATGACTGGAAAAATGAAGATTGCCTCGCCTGCTCCTATCTTCCCCTCTGCTTCGGAGGCTGCAAATACAGCAAGCTCGTCCGCGACGGTAACATGCGGGGAGTCAATTGCCGGAAAAAGTATTTCGACGGGGCCCTCGAAGAACTCGTGGCCCAGGATGTCAGATACGATTTGTAACATGAATGAAGCCTTCTCTAACCGACCCATCATATTACCCCTATCACGCTCTCTGTCCATTCGCCGCATCGCACTTCTGCTCATGACAGCAGCCCTGGCGGTTTTCGCAGCGGGTAGTCCCGGTTCTGCAAACGCATGCAGCGTGATCATCGTGAAAAGCGCCGATTTAAAACCCTACCGGGACGCTATGCGGGGCTTTGAGGATGCGTCGCAATGCGACGTTCGGGAGGTACAGTCCGGAGATGCGGATCAGATGAAAAACATGCATTTATCATCAAACGACATTGTTGTTGCGATTGGGACAACAGCGTTCAAAAAAGTCAAGGCACTGAAAAACCAGGCAATTGTTTATGTCATGGTGATTTCCTCGGAAGCGGACCGTGACCAGTCACCGAATATTTCGGGCGTGAGCATGGACATAGCTTCCGCGACCGTCCTTAAAAGTATAAAAGAGGTCATCCCATCCGCGAAAAAAGTTGGACTTTTATACGATCCCCGGTATACCCTGCCTTACGTTAATGAAGCGATACAGGCCGCCCGCCTGGCAGGGATAGATCTCACAGCTGAAAAGGTGCAAGACCCTTCCGGAATCATGGCGGCGCTCAACGAGATGCATGACGGCATGGACGTGCTTTGGATGCTGCCTGATCCGACCGTCGTTTCAGAGGAGACAGTTGATTACCTGCTCCGTTACTCCATCCATCATAATATTCCGATCTTCACTTTTTCAAAAAAATATGTTGAAATGGGCGCCGTAGCTTCCCTGGACATGGATCCTTATGATATGGGGGCCCAGGCGGCGGACATCGTCAATCGGATAGCAAAAGGCGAAGGTAACGGCGACGGAATTCGCGTTCATCCGCGCGCCGCACGCCTCTCCATCAACGTTAAAGCCGCGGAAAAAATGGGCCTGAAAATCAGAGATGCGGTGCTGAAGAAGGTGGGAAAAATTGAATAAAAGAACCCCGTTTGCCATAAGGAAAAGCTTCGGGCTCAAGGTGCTGTTTGCCTTCGTGATAGTTATCGTCGTCTCCTTAACGGTATATACCGTTATAGTTGCGGTCCGCGAAGGCGACAAAATAAAGAGGGACCTTGTCGAGAAAGGTGAACTGTTCGCAGGCATTCTTGCTCACAGTTCAGTCGTGGGAATATTCGCTGAAAATACTGATCTGCTCAGAGAAGCGGCGGCAGGAGTTCTGGGCCAGAAGGACGTTCTACACGTTTCGATGTATAACTCCAGGCTCAAATTGCTTTATGCCAGTGGCGGTATGGTTTCAGACGCAAATCCGCCCCCTGTTGTGAAACAGGACATCGTGCTATCCGGAGACGCAACATTGCCGAAACTATTGGAAACCTCGGATTCCCTGGAATTTATTAAACCTGTATCGAGAATATCGTTGCCTGGCGCCGACGAATCCTTGTATCTCGGGACTCCTAACCCTGATGAAGCGGTCAAGGTTATTGGATATGTCCGGATCGTATTGAGTAAAGACTCTTACCGGAGGGAGATCCTTTCCCTTGCCAAGCAGAATGCCGTGATGATGCTTCTTTTCATCGCTTTCAGCGGCGTTATCGTGTCGGTAGCGGTAAAAAAGGTCATGCGGCCGCTCGAAAAGTTGACAGGAAACGTGAGGGCTTTCGAAAAAGGGCTGGCTGTAGAGCCGACGCCCATTGATTCAGAGGACGAGGTGGGGAACCTTGCGGTGGCATTCAATGAGATGATGGTGGCCCGCAGACAGGCCGAAGGATTGCTTCGAGAGAGCGAAGACCGCTACCGCGGGCTCGTAGAACTATCTCCTGACGCCATCTATGTACAGCAGGACGGCAGGATCATGTTTACCAACGCAACAGGAACGAAGCTTCTCGGGGTATCGGAATCTTCACAAGTTCTCGGACGTCCGACTATGAAATACATATCTGAAAATAATCGTGGAGCCACATGCCGAAGACTGCAACGGGTTCAGGAAGAAATGGTCACCGACTATCTTATTCCGTTACAGTTTGTGCAACCGGGAGGCACGGTAGTGGACGTCGAGGCGGTCGCCGCACCATTTACCTTCAAGGGTCAACCAGCGGTTCTCGTCATCGCCCGCGATGTCACCGAACGGAAGGGACTGGAAGCAAAGATCAGGAACTATCAAAAAGAGCTGTATTCCGTAGCAGCGGAAATGTCTTCGCTGGAATCGCGGGTTGAAGAACGGGAACGTCATCTTATTGCCGCGGATCTTCACGATTACGTCGGACAAAATCTAATCATCCTGAATTTCAAATTAAACACACTGCGAAAATCTCTAACGGAAACCGATGCTGTCCGCCATGTCGATGAAATCCTGGAGAACCTGGGGAAGATCATAGAATATACGAGATCTTTGACGGTAGAACTTAACCCTCCGGTCCTGGTCGAAATCGGTTTTAAAGCTGCTGTTGAATCTCTCGCGGAGGGATTCGAAAGAACGCATGGAATAGTTATCGATGTTGAGGATGACGGGCAGCCAGAGCAGTTTGACAACAATACCCGGTACCTCGTTTTTCGGTGCGTTCGCGAACTTCTTCTGAACACTGTCAAACATGCGCAGGCAACCCGCGCGGAAATATTCATGACGAGGACAGGTGATTCCATGCGCGTTATCGTTTCGGATAACGGCATTGGGTTCGACGTTGCATCAATTACGCACGGGGAAAAAGGGTTTGGCCTTTTTGCAATACGGGAGCGTATGAAACGGCTGGGAGGACACTGCGATATCACGAGCAATTCCGGTCTCGGTACGAAGATAACTCTCGACTTCCCTCTAATACAGGAGCAACAGCAAGTCGGAAAGGATTGATATGGGTACAAGAATTCTTCTTGCAGATGATCATAAGCTGATGCG
>DATJZV010000037.1:0-5569 GCA_035498715.1 Nitrospirota bacterium | reverse complement strand
AGATCAACGCCCGAGTTGGCGAGCGCCTTGGGGTGGGTACCGAGGATGCCGTCCAGCTTTTCCATCGTCAGAACACGGCGCGTCGAGAACGGAGCATAAGCGCGCGGGAAATGGACAGTGTCGTCCTGAGCAAAATTTTTCGCGAACTCCTCGAGATTACGGCGTTCGAAGGTGAAATCCAACTCACGTAGGAGGGTGCGGCGGAACTGCCTGACAACCGCTTCGGGCTGGTAGGGACGCAGCTGGGAAGAGTGCTTTTCCGCCAACTCGGCCAGGCCGCCGAGGATATCTAGGTCGCGCATGATCTTGTCCTCAATGCCGGCGTGCTGGATTTTGACGACGACGTGCTCGCCCGAGTGCAGCCGGGCCACATGGACCTGGGCGATCGAGGCCGAGGCGAAGTGCTCCTCTTTGAAATGCGCAAACAGCTTGTTCGGCGGTTTGCCGAACTCGGCTTCCATCGTGGCCCGGACCATGGCGGGCGGATCAGCCGGGGTGTCGGTTTGCAGGTGGGCCAGTTCCCCGGCCATATCAGGGCCGACGAGATCGGGCCGCGTGCTGAGCATCTGGCCAAGCTTGATGAAGGTGGTGCCGAGTTCGGTCAAGGCCAGACGCACACGCTCCTCTATTTTAAGGTCGGGGATGTGCTGGCCGTCAGCGCTCCGAATGCGATCCTGGATCCACGGGACATCCAGGCCCTTGACCCAATCGGCCAGGCCGTACTTGATCAGCACGCCGATGATATCGCCTGCCCGGTGGACGTTGCGATCTAATCGTGTTAATCCGGCAAGTTTCATGTATTAATACCTCCTATAGGCGCTCTCCTCACTCTCGCTCGCAGCGTCACCATCTTTCCTTCTGAAACCTTTTTTCTTTGGCATCTGATACCCTCCTGCCGGTTAGATTGTGAACCACACGAAAAGTGATTTACTTGTCCGATTTATTTAAGCCGACTTCTCCAAACTCATTCGCGCAGGACGGGTTGGCTTCGCAGAAGAGCCCTTTTAAATTAAGCTGTGACGCTCGATTCAGGTTTAATTGATCTTCTACTTATCGGCTTTGCCTGTATTTGCCACCCTGTTTATCGCCTGCTGGATTCGTGCGGGGTCTCCAATATAATAATGACGTAGAGACTTGAGGTCGTCATCAAGTTCCTGTACTAGCGGTACCCCAGTGGGAATGTTCAGATCAACGATCTCATGGTCTGGGACCTCCTCCAAATATTTCACAAGGGCCCGCAGGCTGTTGCCATGGGCCGTAATTAATACCTGCCTACCCAATTGGATGCTAGGGGCAATCCGTCCATGCCAGCACGTCAGAAAGCGCGTCACCGTGTCCTTAAGGCATTCCGTGACTGGAAGTTTCCGTTTCAGCTTTGTTGAGGCCTTGCAACGCTCCATAATGTCGTTCGTTTAGCCGACAGTCAAGTTCAATGGGAATCCACATGAGATCCATCTGGTCCAACACGATCCACTGCGTGCGTATCGCCCGTTTCAACAGCGACGTGAAGGCTATGTCGAAGCTATATCCTTGTTCCTTAAGCAAGATGCCCGCCTCCTTGGCCCCTTCTCTGCCCTACTCCGAAAGGTTAACATCCATCCAACCGGTAAACAGGTTTTCTTTGTTCCAAACGCTCTCTCCGTGGCGAAGTAGGACGATTCTGTGCATCTTAAAACTCCCGTTCTTGGGGAGGTCGACGCCAGAGAGCGTTCCCAGGACGCCTGCTCCGATCGTTACGTTCATTCATGTATGGCAACCGCTTTACTGTGATATCATTGATGACTGCTCACACATCGACAACGCGTTCCGCCACGAACTCAACCGCTCACTTCTTGGCATGACTCTGCAATTGGGCGCCATCGGCAGGAGATCCTGGACTTGGACTATTCTCCAGTGCCTCTTTCACGACGCTACCGCTCACCGTTTCTTGCTTCAGCAGTTGCTGGGCCAGTGTTTCAAGGGCCGCGTGATGGTCCTTCAGCAGTGCCTGAGCACGGTTGTACTGTTCGGTCACAAAGCGCTGGACTTCCGCGTCGATCACTTGACGAGTCTCTGGACTGATCTGGCTGTTGTCCTCGACCGATCCGCCAAGGTATTGGAGCTGTTGACCTGCGTAGCGCACCGAGCCGAGCTTTTCACTCATGCCAAATTCTGTGACCATACGGCGGGCCAGCTCAGTTGCCCGCATAATGTCGTCACTGGCCCCTGTGCTGATAGTCGCAAACTCCACCATCTCGGAGGCACGCCCGCCCAGCATAACTGCGATTCTGTCCTTCAGTTCGTCGATCGTGAGCAAATAGCGGTCTTCGGTCGGCATTTGCATCGTGTAGCCCAAGGCGCCACGGCTATGTGGAACGATGCTGATCTTGCTGACCGGTTCGCCATGCGGCACCAGTTCAGCCACCAGCGCGTGGCCAGACTCGTGGTATGCAACAGTAGTTCGTTCTTGCTCGTTCATTACCCGACTCTTTTTCTCGGAACCCGCAATCACCCGTTCGATAGCGGCCTCGAAATCATCCAATGCAACCGCCGCGGCCTTGTGTCGGGCAGCGAGTAATGCCGCCTCATTCATGGCATTCGCCAGATCAGCGCCGCTGAAACCAGCTGTCATCCGGGCGGCTCGCTCCAGGTCAAAATCTGCCGCCAGCTTTACGTTCTTGCTATGAATCCTCAGGATTTGCAATCGACCGACGAGGTCCGGATTGCCAACGGCGATCTGGCGGTCAAAGCGGCCCGCGCGCTGAAGTGCCGGGTCGAGCACCTCCGGACGGTTGGTGGCAGCCATGATGATTACCGGGGCGCTGGTGTCGGTTTTGAAGCCATCAATCTCGGCCAGCAACTGGTTGAGGGTCTGCTCACGCTCTTCGTTGCTGCCCATGCTCCTTACACCTCCCCGGCTCTGACCAATGGCATCAATCTCGTCAATGAAAATGACCGCAGGAGCTGCCTTACGTGCCTGCTCGAACAGGTCTCGCACGCGTGCTGCGCCGACCCCCACAAACATCTCAACGAATTCGGAGCCACTGGTTTCGAAGAACGCGACCTGGGCCTCGCCAGCCGTGGCCTTGGCCAGCAGTGTCTTGCCGGTGCCCGGGGGCCCGACGATCAACACGCCCTTGGGGATATGCCCACCGAGTTGAGCGAATTGCTCGGGCGCCTTCAAGAACTGGATGATCTCTTGGAGTTCGGCAATGGCTTCATCCGCCCCACCCACATCTTTGAATGTGACCATAACGTCCTCGGGCTTGACCTCTATCGCTTTGCTCTTGCCGACCCCAAAGATGCCGCCGATCCCTCCGCCGGCGGCCCCGCCCGCTCGCCGATAGGCCATATACCAGAAACCGCCGAGTAGCGCGACCGGCAGAAGGTTCAGCAAAATGCCACCCAGCGGGTTCGGTGGGGGCTCGAAGCGGTAAGTAGCATTTGCATTTTGTAACTCTTCAATCAGCCTGGGGTCGCCGGCAGGAGCAGGGACAGTATTAAACGGGACGACCGGAGGAGATCCGTCCGGTTTGGGGTTTTTCATCTCACCAACTATGCCCCTTTCGCCGATGGTTGCCTTTACGATTTGAGCAGCAGCCAGCTTTTTCTTGAACTCGCTGTAAGGAATTTCTGTGTTCCGAGTCAGAGGAGTCAAAACAAATATCTGGAACAGCCACAAGACAATCAGGCTCGTGATCATATAACTAATGCCGAAACGAAACCGACGCCGACTTTGCTCCTGGCGCTTCTTTTCATCCTCGCGGTCGTGTTTTCTTGGTGATGATCCCGGTTCGTTCATGGTCCACCTCCCCCACCCAAGTCTGTTGCAAAAAGAATTGTGGTATCTAAAATCTAAAGCTATTGCTCCGCCGCTTTCGCCTCTTCCTCATTCTCGCAATGCGAGCTCTTTTCCCTGAATGAGTCACTGACATCCACACTTCAATCAAGGGGCCTTGTCGAAAAACTTTCAGCAAGGAACGCTGGAACAACGTGAATTTCTGTTAAAAACGAAAAACTAGCCATGACATCTAGACATCATGAAGCACTGGGGATTTATGCTATCATCATTTCTATTCATCTTCTTCGGATTCAAGCCTATCATATGCATATTCATGCAATCCGACGCTGGGCGAGTCGCTGCGGGTCTTCAAACATCCGCGCTATAAGCATTCCGAAGATAAATCCTCCGATATGGGCCATATAAGCAACCCCGCCTTCCTGAACTTCAACCAGCGAACCTACTTCGCTGAACAATTGGGTAAGAAACCAGAACCCGATCAGAAGCGCAGCCGGAATAAATGTAATTCTATAAAACCAGCCAAAAAAAAGGACCGTGCGAATTTTATCCCGGGGATAGGTGATGATAAACGCGCCCATGACTGCGGCGATGGCACCGCTTGCGCCCAGGTTTGGAATGGTGGACGATGGATCAATGATTATTTGGGCAAAAGTAGCTGCCAGACCGCCGAACGCGTAGAATAAGAGATAACGCCCTGCTCCCATAACGTCTTCGATCTGGGGTCCAAAGACCCATAAGAAAAGCATGTTGCCCGAAATATGTAATAACCCGGCATGCAAAAACATCGCAGAAAAGATGGTAATCCAATTGTGCCCTGCCACAATATCTGCGGGTACCATTGACCACTGTTTGATGAATGTCTCTCCACCGACCAGCTCGAGGATAAATGCTGCTACATTGATCCCGATTATCAGACTGGTGGCTACGGGGAAATGGAGAGGACGCCGGGAATCATCACGTAATGGGATCATACAAGTTGCTCCTCTTTTGACGATTGCTTATCGAAGAAACCGCATGAGTTTTCCAGTCCGTAGTAATCCTTCTTTGTCAACCTTCTTCTCTTTTAATACTATCAATAGTATATCATGGAAGACTCTTTTGTGGTTCTCTTTCCCAGAGTGCTTTGCTCTTACTTTTTGTATTAGGCGCTCACAAAGAAGCGGCGAAGAGAACAAAACTTCGCCGCACATGTGACCGCAGCCGGTCAGGTGCTGGTACAGGCGGGGTGACCACTGTCACGGAAGCGGACGTAAGTTCTTAATTGCCGCTGCGAAAATACTCTCAAGCAGCACGTGATCCGAGCCTCTCATGCGGAAACGGAAAACCATTTAGGAACCCTGTCCGAATGCCTACGCGGCATGCCTCTTCCGGCGGTTCATGAAATCTCGGTATTCCCGCTCAACGTCCTCTTTTGCATATCCAAATCTCTTCTGCGGGATTCCCATGAGTTTCTCCCGGTCGCCTGCGAACTCGGTAAGGTCATCATCAGTGAGTTTGACCCATTTCGCCTTGACCTCGCCTTTTATCTCATTCCATTTTCCCTTCAGAATATCATCATGCAGCATATTTTCCTCTTCGGACGCTCCCTTGATCTCGCGACATGCCTTCCTGCTCATAAATCAGTTCTAGTCGTTTTAAGGACCAATCGATCTACGGAGTTGTCGCTTACGGCATAAGCTGTTATTTCGATCCTTGGCCATACAACGGCTATCACGCCGAAAGGGATTGCAACAATCCCTTTCAGGAGGAGTAACCAACACCAGCGGAAAAGCACCGTTAGCATATCAA
>DATJZV010000036.1:0-31782 GCA_035498715.1 Nitrospirota bacterium | reverse complement strand
TACCCTAGAACAGACGGCAGAGACTGCAGCTAAACGGTTACTTTCTATGACAGAAACCAAAAGCGGGGAAGAAAAAAAATAGCAGACGACTCCGATGCAGGGCTTTCTTAGGATAGAGAAAGAGAAGGCTGATTTAACCTGTTGAAATTAAATATGTTTTATCTGTGGTATTCAAACAGCGTATTATTTTTCCCCTTGCCATTTTTTGATGATTCTGGTATATAGTATATAGTTGATGATGGAACTTGAAAACAGTCCCCTGCTTTGCGCGTGATTGATATAACTTGTTCCTCGTGAAAAAAAATTAAAGGGAGCTGTCCCCGCGAAAGGGTGTGCATGCCCAGACAAGACTGGGAAGCCTAAACTTTCCGAAATGGCGCCCACCTGGTAACTACCAGGAATCAAGTTTATCTACACGGCAAAAGCGGGGGATTTTTTATATTCCGGTTAAAAGGCATCATAACTAACTGTTAATTAATAATAACGTGTGACCAGCGCATATTGAAGGGGCGGTAAGTAAGGAAGGCCCGGCGCTTGTGATAGTATCGATGTATCAGCGGTTTACTGAGAAAGAAAAATACCATGAGTTTTCAGGTTTCCTGGTCTATTCTCGGTTCCGCACAAAGATTGTATTTGCCAGCAGGGTAACAAACTTATTGAACATGGGGATATTCGTTCATACATATACACATCGAGAGGCAGTATCGACAATGGACTTTCCGGGATGTTTGCAAGCTATAAGCGCACGGAACAGATGCGCTGCATTCTCCCGTAGAGAGGATGCTTCTTAACACATACCCGGTATATCCCCTGTAAGATTCTACCCTGATCCGGCCAATCTGGTGTTCTCGCTATCACTTGCCCATCTAGGCTCTCCTGAAGTATTTCGTTGGATCTCAAGAATCTCAAAAAACAGGCTCATTCTTTGCCCTTGAGCGCAGAGCCGTCCGAACCTCCTCTAGCGTGGCGGATGCGGCCTCATGACCTGTCCGAATTCGTAGGTCAGCAGCATATCCTCGGCGAAGGAAAACTCCTTCGCAGGGCCATCGAGACCGATCGGTTCATGTCGCTCATACTCTTCGGTCCGCCCGGTGTGGGCAAGACCGCTCTTGCGCACCTGATCGCCGAGCGCAGCAAGGCGCACTTTGTCTCCCTGAATGCCGTCACCGCGGGCGTGGCGGACATCCGGAAGGTGACGCAGGAGGCTGCGCTGGAACGGGGGCAAAGCGGCAAGAGGACTATCCTCTTCATCGACGAGATCCACCGGTTCACGCGCGTGCAGCAGGACGCGCTGCTGCCAGACGTGGAACGCGGAAATATCACCCTCATCGGCGCGTCGACGCAGAACCCGTTTTTCGCGATCATTCCCGCGCTCTCATCCCGCTCGCAGATCTTCGAATTCAAACCGCTCAGGAACGAGGACATCAGGGCGCTTATCATGCGCGCGCTTTCGGATAAGGAACGGGGGTTCGGAGATCTATCCGTGACCCTGGCCCCGGATGCCCTCGAACTCATCATCACGAAATCCAACGGAGACGCAAGGCGCGCATTGAATGCGCTCGAGCTCGGAGTGCTCTCGACTCCTCCCGGCCCGTCGGGAGCCATCGTTTATGATCTCCACATCGCCGAGGAATCGATCCAAAGGAAAGCGCTTCTCTATGATGAGGATGAGCATTACGATACGATCTCGGCGTTCATTAAGAGCATGCGGGGGAGCGATCCCGATGCCGCGCTCTATTGGATGGCCAAGATGATCTACGCGGGTGAAGACCCCTTGTTCATCGCGCGCAGGATCGTTATCGCGGCGAGCGAAGATGTGGGAAACGCCGATCCCCGGGCACTTGTCCTCGCGACTGCGGCATACCAGGCTGTGGAGCGGATCGGCATGCCCGAGGGCGGGATCCCTTTGGCGCAGGCGGCTGTGTACGTGGCCTCGGCGCCCAAGAGCAATGCTTCCTACCTTGGCATCAAGGAAGCGATGAACGATATTGAGGAAGGAAATCTCCTGCCCGTGCCCGACCATCTCAGGGACGCCCATTACAAAGGCGCCGCGCGCCTCGGCAGGGGCAAAGGATACAAGTATCCGCACGATTACCCGGGCCATTATACGGCCCAGGATTACCTCCCGCAGAAGCGGGAATATTACCGGCCCACGGAGCAGGGCGAAGAGAAAAGGATCAAGGAGCGTCTTGCCGGGCTGAAGAAGAGGTATCAGGAGGAAAAGAATGATTGAATATATTGTCTGGTTAATTGCAGGGCTTGCCGGAGGATTCGGCCTCGGTCTGCTGATCAAAGGCAGGGTCGCGGCAGGCAAGATCAAGGAGGCCCAAACTGAGGCTGCACGGATAGTTGCGAGCGCTGAGCGCGAGGCAGAGACCAAACGCAAGGAAGCCGTCCTCGAGGTCAAGGACAAATTGTATCAGGCCCGCGCTGATTTCGAAAAGGAAAATCGCGATAAACGCCAGGAACTCCAGAACCAGGAACGGCGGCTCACACAGAAGGAAGAAAGCCTTGAAAAGAAGATCGACCTTATCGAGAAGCGGGAAGCGGATGCGGTGCGGCGCGAGCGCGAGCTCACGGCGCGGGAGAAGGTCACGATCGAGAAAGAAGAACGCTTTGAAAAGGGACTTCGTGAACAGCGGCAGATGCTCGAGAAGATCGCGAATATGACCGCCGAAGAGGCGAAGCGTCAGCTCATGCTCTCAATGGAAGACGAGGCCAAGTACGAGGCGGCGAAAACCATCAAGAGGATCGAGGACGAGGCCAAAGAGGAGGCCGACAAGAAGGCCAAGAATATCATAAGCCTGGCTATCCAGCGGTACGCAAGCGACTATGTGGCCGAGGCAACCGTCTCGGTGGTGAACCTGCCGAACGATGAGATGAAAGGCAGGATCATCGGCCGTGAAGGCAGGAACATCCGTGCGCTCGAGGCCGCAACCGGCATCGACCTCATCATCGATGATACGCCGGAGGCTGTTATCCTTTCCTGTTATGATCCGCTCCGGAGAGAGATCGCCCGCCTGACCATCGAGCGTCTGATCCAGGATGGTCGTATCCATCCGGCAAGGATCGAGGAGATCGCGGAGAAGGTCAAAAAGGACCTGGATCTCACCATGAAGGAAGAGGGCGAGAAAGCGGCCTTTGACCTTGGCATCCACAACATGCACCCCGAGATCATCAAGCTCATCGGGAGGCTCAAATACCGCACGAGCTACGGCCAGAATGTGCTTATGCATTCGCGCGAGGTGGCATATTTTGCTGGCATCATGGCCGCGGAGTGCGGTGTGGACCAGAAGCTCGCAAGGCGTGCGGGACTGCTCCACGACCTGGGCAAGTCCATCGACCATGAGGTGGAGGGAACGCATCCCCAGATCGGCGGAGACCTTGCCAAGAAGTACGGTGAGAATGCCAAAGTGATCAATGCGATCTTGACCCACCACGGCGACGGTGAGCCAAACTGTGTCGAGTCCGTGCTCGTGGCGGCCGCGGACGCGCTCTCTGCGGGCAGGCCCGGCGTGCGGCGGGAGACGCTTGAGAGCTACCTCAAGCGGCTTGAACAGCTCGAGTCTGCAGCCAATTCCTTCAAGGGCGTGGAAAAGTCCTATGCCATCCAGGCAGGGCGCGAGATCAGGATCATCGTGAAACCTGAAGACCTCTCGGACGCGCATTCTGCCCAGCTTTCGCGAGATATCGCCAAGAAGATCGAGCAGGAGTTGTCTTACCCCGGTCAGATCAAAGTGACGGTCGTGCGCGAGAGCAGATACGTGGAGTACGCGAAGTAGTTACGGCAAGGGGCAAAGGTTTTAAATCCATGCCCCATGCGCTAAACCGGGCGAGCAAATAGGTCAAAGGAGCACTGATTGAGAGCGCTTTTCATTGGGGACATCATCGGCGAGCCGGGCAGGAAGATGGTACGGGCGAATATGCGCGGTCTCGCCGAGAGCCATCGCCCGGACCTCGTGATTGCCAATGGGGAAAACGCAGCCGGAGGGTTTGGGATCACGTCCGAGATCGCGGAAGAGCTTTTTTCCCTCGGCATCCATGTCCTGACTTCGGGCAACCATGTCTGGGATAAGAAGGAGATAGAACCCTATCTCACCAAACAGGACCGGCTCATCAGGCCGGCCAATTACCCCGCTGGCAATCCCGGATACGGCAGTGTGGTCATCTCCACCGGAGCGGGCAAGGCGGCGATCCTGAACCTTGAAGGAAGGGTCTTCATGTCCAACCTGGAAGACCCGTTCCGGGTCGCTGAGCGCGAGATAGAAAAACTAAAAAAGGAAACCCCGGTAGTGATTATTGATTTTCATGCCGAGGCCACGTCCGAAAAGATGGCCCTCGCCTGGCATCTGGACGGCAAGGCGAGCGCCGTGATAGGGACCCATACGCATGTGCAGACCGCCGACGAACGTATCCTGACCGCGGGGACAGCCTTTATCACCGATGCGGGTATGACCGGGCCCACGGATTCGGTCATCGGAGTGAAGAAGGAGCAGGCCATCGCCCGTTTTCTGTATCAAACGCCGCACCGGTTCGAGATACCCAAGGGACCGGTCCACCTGAGCGCAGTGCTTCTCGATATTGACGGCAAGACGGGGAAGGCTAACGCCATAGAGAGAATCCACATTAAATCCTAATACAGATTTTTCTGCCACAGGGGACGAAAGAGTAAATCCTAAATTCGAAGTTCTGAATTCGCAACAACATCGAATCTTCAAAATTTTAAGGTGAGATATCTGAACTCCGCGCTTATCCAGGTTTGCATGCTTGGGATGTAGTGCTTGTCTTATGAAGACCCATATCTTAACCGTCACCCAGCTCACCATACAGATCAAGAACCTGCTTGAAGGGAACTTTCCCGATATCTGGGTGGAAGGCGAGATCTCGAACCTCACTATTCCCCAATCCGGCCATGCCTATTTTACGTTAAAGGACGAACAGAGCCAGATCCGCTCCGTTCTGTTCCGCTCGTCCCAGCGGTTCCTCAAGTTCACGCTTCAGCACGGAATGCAGGTAATCTGCCGCGGGAGGGTCAGCGTGTACGAGCCGCGCGGCGAATACCAGCTTATCGTCGATTATATCGAGCCCAAGGGAATCGGTGCGCTTCAGATGGCGTTCGAGCAGCTTAAGGCAAAGCTCGAAAAAGAAGGTCTGTTCGACCTCGACCACAAGAGGCCGCTCCCCCTCCTGCCGCAGAGGATCGGCATTATCACTTCACCCACAGGAGCTGCCATCCGCGATATGCTGCGGGTAATAAAGCGCCGCCACCCCAGGATGCATATTCTTATTTACCCTGTACCGGTACAAGGAATTGAAGCGGCACCGGGCATCGTTGAGGCACTCCAGTATTTTAACCAGGTCCAGAGCGTAGACGTGATGATCGTCGGCCGCGGCGGCGGTTCTCTCGAGGACCTCTGGGCCTTCAACGAAGAAGCCGTCGCGCGAGCCATCTATGCGTCGAAGATCCCGGTCATCTCCGCCGTGGGGCACGAGACGGACTATACGATAGCGGATTTTGTGGCCGATCTGCGCGCTCCGACTCCGTCAGCGGCCGCCGAAATTGTGGTCAAGAGCGAAGAAAGTTTCCGTGAGCTCATCAGTTCTCTCGAGTCAGGCCTTATCAAGAGCATCCGGCAGCAAATCGACCTCACGCGCGCATCCCTCCGCGGATTCACAAGACTGCTTGGTGATCCAAGGAGATTGCTGGAGCAGTACGTGCAGCGCGTCGATGAACTCACCAGCAGGCTTGCCACGGGGCTCAGGCATCATGTGCGAAGGGACCGGGCGCTTCTCACAGCACTGACCGCCGGACTCGACCATCTGAATCCTCTTGGCATCCTTTCACGGGGGTACAGCGTGACCAGAAAACTGCCCGAAGGGGCGATTCTGAAGGACGCATCGAACGTCAGGCCGGGTGATCTGCTCAATACAAAGCTTCATCATGGTGAAATTCTCTCCCGGGTGGAGAAGAGCGACCCAAAGGCCGGAAGGTGAATGCGCTCATAGCGTCTTCGGCTTTGACACCGCCATATTCTTGTGATACCCTCTAACGTATGCAGGAAGAAGCAAAGCACATTGAATCACTTCCCCCCGAGGTCCAAGACGTAATGCGGAACCTGGTCTCGGCGATCCGGGCCGTGAAACTCTATCCGCCCAACAACCCCGTCTACTCCCAGTCTGTCAAAAAGTCATATGAAACGCTTGATCATTTTCTGGAGACCACGCCGGAATACCATGTCGGCGTGCAAAAAACCTTTTTTTCCTACTTGCATACTCCGGTCGGGAAAGACGCTCAGCTCAACAGGGCCATTGCCCAGGACCTGTTCGCGAAGGGGATACGGGAGATCGTCTTCAGCGACGGCGTGACCGAGGACGAACTGCTGGAATTCTATCGAGCCCTTGCCCTGACGGTGGAGGAAATGGCGATGAAGAGCGGGATCGCCTCGATCCTCTGGGAAAAGAGCACATCGCATATCAGGGTCGTCGAAGCCGGTCTCGACGATGTCATCACGGCGAAATCCACAGGTGGGCGCGTGGACGATGACCGCGCCAGAACTTCTGCCGGAGCACCGGCACCGGACGCGGTCAAGAAGGACGCGCAGTTTTCGCGCCGCACCTTGGTCCTTGGCGATCTCATGACAGATCCCGCAGGGTTCGGCGCCGGCATGATCGAACGTGCGATGCAGACCCGCGCCGAGAACGAAAGCGTGGAAGACCGTCTCTTTACGCTGTATCAGGACGTGGGGCGCAGGATCCAGAAAGATCATCCGGGCCAGAGCGACGCCCTGTTCGAAGGGCTTGCAAAGTCCGTCATGTCACTGGAACTTCCTTACCGCGACAGCCTTGTTGCCGGCAGGCTGTACGTTGGGCTGGATTCGGAAACCGTGAGCGAACAGAAGGACGAATTTGAGAAACAGGTTCCCGATGAGATTCATGAAATCCTCGCCGGACGTTTTTCCAATGCATGGAACGTTGAGCAAGTGGCGGTGCTCCTGAAAAAATCATCGTCAAAAAAGCCCTCGTCGCAACCTCCCCAGCCAAAGGCTCTTGCCGATCTAGAAGTCGTTCCGATTTCCCAGGACACCATCGAGATCGCACGGAACATGGCGGAATACACAGCGGAAGAGATGGAGGCCATCAAGATCATGGGCCAGGTTGGCATGGAGTCGGATATCACCGAAGCCGCGGTTCGGACCCTCATCTTCCTGCTCACCCTGGTAAAGAATCCCCGCCGCTCCACTATGGAGGAAAAGGATTTCAATTACTTTTCAGGTGCCGTACGTCAGCTTGAAGACATGCTGAGCTATGTCCTGGTGAAAAAGGATTATGACCTTGCTACGCTCATTGTCCGGGCATTCCATATGCCCGTGGACCCCGCATTCAAGCCGCGGATGATGGAAGCCCTTAAGAGGAACTCATCAAAGCCCATCATTGCCGCGACGATATCCGAACTGCGGAACCATAGCAAGGGGTCTTCTGAATACCAATCGGCCTATGCCTATTTGTCCAGTCTGGAGCGGGAATCGACGGAAGCCCTGCTGGAACTCCTGGCAGAAGAAAACGATCGGACGGCAAGGATATTCCTTCTTGATCTTGTGAAAGACCTGGGGAAAAACCAGCTCACGTTGCTCGGCGAGCGCCTTTCAGACGGCCGCTGGTACGTCGTGCGCAACATTGTGAGCATCCTTGGAGAAAGCCACGCCGACCAGGCCCTTGGATACCTCTATAAGGTGATGAACCACAAAGATGTACGGATACGGCAGGAAGTTATCAAGGGACTGATCACCATCGGCGGGAAGAAGTCGGCCAGTCTCCTGGCGAAGTTCCTGAAAGACAAGGATATTGATACCCAGATGATGGCAGTCCGCGGTTTTGCCGAAATCAAGGGCATCAATTTTGATGATGCCAAACCTCTGGTGTCATTCTTACTGGAACGCTCCCTCAACAAAAAGGAACAGGCGCTCACACTGGAGGCGATCAGGACTCTGGGGGTGATCGGAGGCCCCGATGAAGCTGAATTCCTGAAGGGATATACCCGCATCCGGTGGTGGAGATCGAGGAAGCTACAGAAGGAGCTCAGTACTGCGGCTCTAGGGGCGATGGAAAAGATCGTGAGGAGACAGGACGATGGCGGAAGCGGAAAAAGATAGCCAAAGCGAGGTGAAACAGTCCTTCTACGCGAAGCAGCAGTTAATCGGGTCGGCTAAAACCGCGTTCCAGCAACTGTCTGCCGTCTTGAAGAACTCGACACTCTACCCCGCAGCACATCCGTTCCTGCTATCATCCTCCGAAAAGCTCTTGAGCACGATCGAAGCGCTTTTGATGGATCGGAAGGAAGTGGCTTTTTATCTTGTCGCGGGAGAACTGTTTTTCGAGACCCTTTCCGTGCCCATCGACCAGAGCCTTGCATTGCTCATGGAGCACTTCGCCAGCCGGAATGTGGGCGGGATTATCTTCAAGCCCGGCCTCACGGCTCAAGAGCTCATCGGGTTTGCGAATCTGATGAGCAAAGAGCCAGCGTTCTTTTCCGCCCAGAAAGACATCGCGGAAGTGATCGCGAAGGAAAATATAACGCATATCGAACTTCATCGGGTCCTTGTCTTTGACAAGAGGGGTTCCGTCAAGGATGAAAAGAAAAAGGCCTCGGTGGTCTTCATGGACTCAGTCGGGGCCCTGAAAGAAATGGCCCATGGGGTGCATGTTGACAAAGCCACCAGCATGCGCAAAATGAACACGGTCGTCCAGACCCTCGTCGATAACATCATAGACAACCGGGATGCCCTCTTGGGCCTGACCAACCTTAAGATGTATGACGAATATACCTTTACCCACTCGGTGAATACGTCCATTCTCGCCGTTAGTCTCGGAACGTTTCTGTCTTTCACGAAGCCCCAGCTCGCTGCGCTGGGTGTGGCCGGGCTCATGCACGACATCGGCAAGATAGGCGTTCCGATCGAGATCATCAATAAGCCGGGCAAACTCAGCGATGACGAATGGGAAGAAGTCAAGCGGCATCCTATCGAGGGGGCGCTGATCCTTGCGGACACCCCGGGGGTGACCAAGATGGCCATGGTGGCGGCATTCGAACATCATCAGCATGGCGATGTCCGGGGGTACCCGCGGATCGATGAGTCCTTGCAGCGGCATCCATTTTCGCAGATCGTCTCCATCGCCGATGCTTACGAAGCCCTGACGGCCGCGCGGGTGTACTATAGCGTCCAGATGCCGGCTGAAAAGGCCATACAGATCCTGTTGAGCAAACGCGGGACTGCCTTCAATCCGATCCTCATCAAGGCGTTCGTCAACATGATCGGCATCTTCCCCATCGGGACGATCCTGAAACTGGACACAGGAGAGGCCGGGCTGGTCGTGCATCAGACCCGGGACCTGATGCGCCCACGGGTCCTGCTTCTCAGCAAGTTTGACGGCTCGGAAAAGGAATCAGGGACCGAGGCCAGCCTACTCGAGACCGCTGGAGGACATTATAAGCGCACGGCCGTCGGGACCATCGATCCCTATGTCGCCAACATCGATATTAAGAAATATCTGGCATAGCGATCATCGTGGTGCCTCCCCGCGATCTGTTCGGCACGACATGCTTCTACACTCGCGCTCCACGTCCCGCATGATACATGTCTCTCAGAGAGACGATAACCCATGACCGAGTTGGTAACCTGCCAAACCTGTCCGATCTATTTGGCAGCAAGGCAGGAGGACAAAGCAGAGCGGGCAAGAATGAAGGCTGAGATCGTCAAACTATGTAAAGACCATTATGGAATAATTTATAAGCTGGAAGACATCTCTGGCTGTGACGGTTGTAAGGCAGAAGGAGAGAGACTATTTAGAGCAAGCAAGAACTGCCCTATTCGGAAGTGCGCGAGGGACAAGGAGCTTGAAAACTGTGCATATTGCACTGAATATGCCTGTGGGAAGCTTGCAGCGTTCTTCAAAACGGATCCAGCTGCCAAAGCACGCCTGGACGCAGTAAGGGAGAGCATTCTGCGGAACGATGAAAAGAATGTGTAATACTTGCTGTTGCTGCCATACCACCGCATGACGGCTGACTGCTGCCTCGCACCATAGGATATGCGGGCCGCGCAAGGAAGTCATAGGCAGAACTCATTTCCAGCCCCGCACCTGCTGTTCGCGCGGAGTGTCCTTCCGTCTTTTTTCATCCCATCAGGCCATCAACTCCTTGATGTGTTTGATCACGTCGCTGACGACCTGCTGCGCATTGCCGTAGAGCATGCGCGTGTTGTCGGCGTAGAAGAGGGCGTTCTCGATGCCTGAATAGCCGGTGCCTTTGCCGCGTTTGATCACGATCACGGTATGCGCATGGTCAGCATTGAGGATGGGCATGCCGTAGATCGGGCTCGCTTTTTCACTTCTCGCGGCCGGGTTTACCACATCGTTGGCTCCGATGACCAGCGCCACGTCGGTCTGAGCAAACTCCTCATTGATCTCCTCCAGATCAAAGATCCTGTCGTACGGCACGCCGGCCTCGGCGAGCAGCACATTCATATGCCCAGGCATCCGCCCTGCTACAGGATGAATGGCGAACTTGACCCTGACCCCCGCCTCCTCCAACAGCGCGCTCATCTCCTTGACCTTGTGCTGGGCCTGGCCCACGGCCATGCCGTAGCCCGGCACGATGATCACCTTTTGCGCATAGCGAAGCATAGACGCTGCGTCCAAGGCTGTGACTTCCTTCAGCGTTCCAGCGATGCCTGTCACACCTGCCTGAGCCTCGCCGGTTATCGGCTTGAACAGGATGTTTGTCAGCGGCCGGTTCATGGCCTTGGCCATCAGTTGAGTGAGAAGCGTGCCTGCCGAGCCGACCACAATGCCGGCGATGATGAGCGCCGGATTGTTCAGCACGTAGCCCTCGAATCCTACTGCGAGGCCCGTTAACGCGTTGAAGAGCGATATCACCACGGGCATGTCTGCGCCGCCGATCGGCATGGTGATGACCGCCCCGAGCACCAGTGCGAGCGCGAAGAAGATCAGAATCTGCAGCGTTGTGGCAGGGCTCGCAGCGACGATTACGATGCCGCTTAAGATCGTCAGCGCGGCTAAAATCATATTCACGGCGTTCTGGGCAGGCAAACGGAACGCCTTCCGCATGATGCTCTGCAACTTGGCAAAGGCGACCAGGGAGCCTGAGAACGATATTGTCCCAATCAGGCCGCCCAGGGTCGCGAGCGCCGCAACCAGCGGGACGTGCGTTTCTCCTTTGGCGAGCTCTATTGCTGCAATCGCCGCCGCAGCTCCACCGCCCATGCCGTTGTAAAGGGCGACCATCTGGGGCATGTCGGTCATCCTGACAACCTTACCCGACCACCAGGAAAGGCTACCGCCCAGAGCGAGGGCGGTCACCATAAGAGCATAGTTGCCCATGCCAGGCGAGGCGAAAGTGACCAGGGTCGCCAGCACCATGCCCAAGCCCGACCAGATGATACCGCGCCGGGCCGTCACGGGCGACGACATGCCTTTGAGACCCAGGATGAACAAGAGCGCCACGGCGAAGTAACTTGTGTTGATCAGGATGTTCGCGTTCATTTGGTATCCTTTTTGCTCTTGAACATGGCGAGCATGCGTTCCGTGACCACGTAGCCACCGGCGGCGTTGGCTGCGCCAAGCAGCACAGCGATGAAACCGATCGCCTGCTCGAGGGGGGTCTGCGCCTGGCCCAGAGCGACCATGGCTCCCACCAGAACTACACCGTGCACGAAGTTCGAGCCGGACATGAGCGGCGTGTGCAGGATCACGGGCACGCGCGAGATCACTTCGTAGCCGGTAAATGCCGCTAGCATGAATATGTAGAGCGCAGCGAAACCTTCCATCAGGCACCTCCCAAACTGAGATGAGCCGGAATCAAAAAGATTTGAACCGCGAAGACGCAAAGCAGACGGATGTTTTTAAAAGCTTTGAGATGATATTTTAAGATTTTCTTAGCGACGACGGCACCATTGCAGTAAATTTTCTTTATTTGAAGACAAATTCAAAGTTGTTCCAGTGCTTTCCTCACGCCTTCGTGACGGATCTGTCCTTCGTGAGTAAAGACGCTTGCCGCGAGGATCTCGTCGTTCCAGTCAAGCGCGAGCTCACCGTCCTTGATGATGGGCGAGAGGAAGTTGAATAGGTTCCTCGCGTACATCTCCGAGGCATGCACCGGCATGCGCGACGCAAGGTTGATGGTACCCACGATGCTGACGCCTCCCTTGACCACGGTTTCTCCGGGACGCGTGCCGACAACGTTGCCGCCGACATCCGCCGCCATGTCCACGATGACTGCGCCCGGCTTCATGCGCGCAACCATGTCCTCGGTGATGATGATGGGGCTCCTCTTGCCGGGGACCGCCGCGGTGGTGATCAGCACGTCCACCTGCGAAACAGCCTTTGTCAGCCTTTCCTGTTGAAACATCCTTTCATCCTCTGTCAGATCCCGCGCATAGCCGCCTGTACCTGTCACGGCCACGCCGGTGTCGACGAACCGCGCGCCAAGGGATTCGACCTGTTCCTTGGTCTCGGGGCGCACGTCATAGGCCTCGACGATAGCGCCGAGGCGGTGGGCGGTCGCGATGGCCTGGAGCCCCGCGACCCCTGCGCCGATCACCAGCACCCGCGCAGGGCGCAGCGTGCCGGCTGCGTAGGTTATCATGGGAAAAAATTTCGGGGATATCACGCCGGCGATCAGCGCGCACTGATAGCCTGCAACCGTGGCCTGGGTGGAGAGGGCATCCATACTCTGGGCGCGAGAGATGCGCGGGATTAACTCGACGGCGAAGCTCGTGATGTTCCGTTCACACAACAGCTTTGCCCGCTCCCGGTCCTGGTAGGGATGCAGGAAACCGATAAGCACCGTCCCGGGCTGCACCAGCCGGACCTCGTCCAGTGTCGGCGGCTGCACCCTCAAGATGATCCGGGACCGGGTGAACACCTCAGCGCTGCTCGGGGCGGTGCTGGCCGCGCCGAAGTCCTCATCGCGGAAATAGCTGCCCGTGCCGGCACCTCGCTCAATGCAGACATCGACTCCAAGGGACTTGAACTTCTTGACCACATCCGGCACGATGGCCACACGCCGCTCGCCCGGGGCTGTCTCCTTTGGCACACCAATCACAAGAGGCACGGCACCCTCCCTTTCCTTTATTGTATCTGCCGGGAATTGTAATTATCTGAAACCCGTGGAGTCGCAAATTCTCTTTTATTATATCATTGTTCGATCCAATTGCCACGGTCCAGCACCGTTCTCAGGCGATTTCCCCCCCTTGCTTTTTCCTCCGTCCTGGACTATGTTTTCTATAGAGGAAGCTGATGATGACAGTAACCAGCCTATCATTTTATCATCCCCTCATCCAACAGTGGTTTTCGGAAAAAGTGGGGACTCCTACCGATATCCAGACGAAGGCCTGGCCGGAGATCATGCAGGGGAGGCATGTGCTTGTGACGGCACCCACGGGAAGCGGCAAGACCCTTGCAGCTTTTCTGTGGGGTCTAAATCAGCTCATCGTGGGCGCATGGCCCCAGGGAAAGGTGCGCGCACTCTATGTCTCTCCGCTCAAGGCCTTGAACAATGACGTCCAGCACAACCTTCTTCAGCCCTTGAGGGAGCTGCGGGATCATTTTTCCCGGGCCGGGGTCCCTTTTCCCGGGATTAATGTGCAGACGCGGAGCGGAGATACACCAGGGGAAGAACGCCGGAAGATGGTCCGAAGACCGCCTGAAATCCTCATCACCACGCCTGAGTCGCTCAATCTCCTCCTCAGTTCACGGAGCGGACGCAGCATGCTCACCGGACTTGCAGTGGTCATTCTCGATGAAATCCACGCTGTTGTCGGCACCAAGCGGGGGACGCATCTCATAACTGCCGTAGACCGTCTCGTGCCTCTCTCCGGCGAATTTCAGCGCATTGCGCTGTCGGCCACGGTCAATCCTCCGGAAAGGGTGGCGGAGTTTGTCGGAGGGTACCGACAGATAGGGAAGGGCAAGGATAGCCACTACGAAAAGCGTCCTGTCTCGATCATCACGTCCCGCGAGGCGAAGGCTTATGAGCTGCGTGTGTCGTTCCCCTCCGAAGAACTCGAAACAGTCACCGACGGTTCCGTGTGGCCAGTGCTGATCCAGGCATTCAAGAAAATCATTCATGAGCACAGCTCCACGCTCTTTTTTGCCAACAGCCGCAGAACAACGGAGAAGGTGACGCGCCTCATCAATGAAACAGAAACGGAAGAGCTCGCCTATGCGCATCACGGCTCTCTGTCTCGCGAGATACGGCTTGCCGTGGAGAAGAGGCTCAAGAACGGTGAGCTCAGGGCAATCGTCGCCACGAACTCGCTCGAGCTCGGCATCGACATTGGAAGCCTGGATCAGGTTGTGCTTATCCAGACGCCGCGGGCCGTTTCCTCGACCCTCCAGCGCATCGGACGGTCCGGCCATTCCGTGGGGGAGACGAGCAGCGGCCTGCTCTTCCCGACGCATGGCATGGATTTCGTGGACGCGGCGGTGATGGCACGGGCGGTCCTGGAGCAGGATATAGAGGAGGCCCGGCAGGTGGAGGCGCCCCTCGACGTGCTTGCGCAAGTCATTCTCTCGATGACCGCAATGGAACGATGGGACATTGACGACCTGTACGCGTTCCTCAAAGCCAGCTACCCGTACCGAGCTCTCCCTCGGAAACATTTCGACCTGGTGATCGAGATGCTCGCCGGCAGGTACGCAGACACGCGGCTCCGGGAGTTGAAAGCACGCGTCTCACTCGACCGCATTGACAACACAATCCAGGCGCACAGCGAGGCCGCCTATCTCATCTATACCTCAGGCGGGACCATCCCGGAGCGGGGCTACTTCGATCTGCGGCTGAAGGACACCCATGCCAAGATCGGCGAACTGGACGAAGAGTTCGTGTGGGAACGTTCGATCGGCGAGACCTTCACCCTCGGTTCCCAGCTCTGGCGCATCGAAAAGATCACTCATAACGATGTGGAAGTGGTGCCTACGCGCTCTGCCACCGGCATTTTCCCGTTCTGGCGTGCGGAAGAACAGGATCGCGATTTTCATCTTTCCGAAAAGATCGGCCTCTTTCTTGAGCGTGCGGACAGGCGCATTGATCTTCCCGATTTCAAACAAGAGCTGATGAACGTGCATGCTATGGAAGAGACGGCAGTCGACGAGCTCATCGGGTTCCTGAAATTGCAGAAAGAGGCCACCGGCAGCAGTCTTCCTCACCGCCATCATCTTCTCATCGAGCAGGTGGAAGATCCCATGGGCCGGGGTGACTTCAAGCAGGCGATCCTGCACACGGTCTGGGGGGGCAAGGTAAACCGGCCTTTCGCGCTGGCATTGGCCGAGGCATGGGAAGAAAAGGAGCGTAAACCGCTCCAGGTCATCGAGGATGATAACGCTGTTTTTCTCATGCTTCCTCACGAGTTCCGGTCTCAGGACATCTTATCTCTTGTCAAGCCGGAGAACGTCGAGACATTGCTCCGCAGGAGGTTGGAGAAGACCGGGTTCTTCGGCGCCCGCTTCCGGGAGAATGCGGAGCGGGCACTCCTGCTTCCGAAATCGAGCTTCAAGCGCAGAATGCCCCTCTGGCTCATCCGTCTCCGGTCCAAGGAACTTCTTGAAGCCGTGCGGCGCTATGAGGACTTTCCGCTCCTCCTCGAAACGTGGCGAACATGCCTTGAGGATGAGTTCGATCTCAAAAACCTGAAATCGGTCCTCGAAGAGGTCCGAAATCGGATCATCCATGTAACCGAAACCGTCACCCGCTCCGCCTCGCCGTTTGCCGGCCATCTTGTCTGGAAACAGACGAACAAGAACATGTATGAGGACGATACGCCGCTCCTTGCCAGGGAATCGGCTCTCCGACCCGACCTGATCAAGGAGCTCTTGTTCTCCTCACACCTGCGTCCGAAAATTCCAACGGAACTGATGCGAGTCCTTGACGAAAAGCTGAAGCGTACGGCCCCTGGATATCCGCCGGGCTCTGCGCTTGAGCTGCTCGACTGGGTGAAGGAAAGGGTACTCATCCCGGAGCCGGAGTGGAAAGAGCTCGCTGCCGCGGTTCGCAGGGACTACGATGCGGACGCTCTAGAGTGGCTCAGGCAGAACGGGAAAAAGCTTGCCTGGGTCTCCTGGCCGGGCGTCAGGCATCCGCTTCTCAGCGGTCTGGAAAGGCTCCCCAAGGTGCTTGTTGCTTTCCGCCTGCTCCTTGATGATGTCTCGATGGAGCCGGTTTCAGGCGAGGAGAATGCAGAGACACTGAAGCGCCGCATCAGGACCTTTCTCCGTGAGACGCCCGAGGCCGTTGCGCCGCCTGAGGAGTACGACCTTCCCGCATTTCTTTCTGACTGGCTGACCTTCTACGGTCCAGTGGATAAAGAAAGTGTTATGCATCTCCTGGGTGTCACCGCGGAGCGTTTTGAAGAGGCGATCGAGCCGCTTATAGAGGCACAGGACCTGGTCATGGACAGGTTCGGCGAAGAGAGCACGCGGATCGAGATCTGCGACAGCGAAAACCTTGAGATGCTTTTGCGGATGGCGCGCAGGTATCGCCAGCCTTCTTTCCAAGCGCTTCCCGTGCAGCAGCTTCCCTTGTTTTTAGCGTCCTTTCAGGGTATCACCCCCCGGGGAGAATCAATGGAGGATCTTCAGCAACGGTTGGAGCAGCTTTTTGGATGGCCTGCCCGCGTGGAAGCGTGGGAAGAATATCTTCTTCCTGCCCGGCTGCAACCTTACCGGAGCTCATGGCTTGACGGCCTCATGGCATCCAGTGACCTTGTCTGGTTCGGCTGCGGTGAGCGGCGCATCAGTCTGTCCTTCAATCAGGACCTTGAGCTCTTCCGGCCGTCCGATGAGGTTGATCGTTCCGGGGCGGCATCCGAACTGGACCATTTGATCCCCGACAGGCGGGGCCGATACAGCTTTCTGGAGATCGCTGATTTTTCGCACCTGGACAGCGTTACTGCGACGGAAAGGCTCTGGAAACAGGCGTGGAAGGGAAGCGTTACGAGCGATACGTTCCGGACGATCAGGAAAGGTGTCATGACGCGGTTCACGGCACAGGCATTTGCCGCGGATGAACGATTGACCTCCCGCCGGTCCGGGTTCGACCGCTGGAAGGTCTCGCGGCCGTTGGAAGGGCACTGGCGCCGAATAGACCCGCACGTCGAAGAGCGGGACATTCTGGGAGAAGAGGAACTCGTGAAGGACCGTATCCGGCAGCTTCTCAGGCGGTATGGCATCCTGTTCCGCGAGCTTCTGGTGAACGAGCTGCCACCCCTGCAGTGGCGCGCCGTTTTCAGGTCCCTCCGTTTGATGGAACTTTCGGGCGAGGTCCTGTCCGGTTATTTTTTCCAGGGTATTTCGGGTCCCCAATTCATCTCTCACGAGGCCTTCCGGATGCTCCAGGACCCCCTTCCCCAAGACGCCGTTTTTTGGGTCAATGCAGCCGACACCGCGTCCCTCTGCGGTCTAACGCTCGAATCATTACAGGGCCTACCTCCACGCATTCCCTCCACTTACCTGGTCTATCACGGGAGCAGGTTGGTGATGATTTCAAAACGCCTCGGGAAGAATTTGGAAATCCTCGAAGCGCCGGACAATACCCTCCTTCCAGGTTACTTTACCCTGTTCAAGGATCTGCTCAGTCGTGAGTTTAATCCGGTGCAGAAGATCAGCGTCGAAACAATTAACGGAGCGCCTGCTTCCCGAAGCCCCTATGCGGAGGCGTTGAAACAAATCGGATTCCTTTCCTCAAGAACGGGACTCGAGCTTTGGAAACAATATTGACTGAGAGAGCATTTCATCAACCACAAAGTCGGAGGCACAGAGAAAAAAATAAAAGATTTTCAGACACGGATTTTGACAGCAGGTTTCAATCATGATTTTATCGTTGTTTCGTCCGAATTTTATCCGGGTCGAAAAAGTCTTTAATCTATCCGGGTATTCGGATTTTGTGGTTGATAGCAATCATGCAAGGATATTTCTCATTTAATATGCCAGTTTGATTTCTGATCTTTCTTCTGTTGGTTACATGCTGAAACAATTGACGATTGCAAGTTTTAGAAATTGTAATATACTTCCTCCTACGAGTAATTGTGCAGACAGATTGCTGTTGATTACAGTGTAATAATCGACCAGATTCTTTCAGTCTCATCAATAGACGCAATTAAATAACAGCGCTGGATACACCGCGCCAGAACCTATTCCAAAATGCCCTACATAAGGGCTAGAACGTCCAAATGACTATTCCATAAATGTAACATTATTTTCTTTTCCTGGATATTCCTCAAAATGAATATTAGTTGATTGGTGGTCTGTAATAAATACGGCAACTTAGCCTCATCCACCTTGACCCTGTTGCGTTATCTATGGTACGGAAAGTCGTACCGATAATATCTTGTTAGGCCCTGGAAGTACAGAGAGGAGAGCACGATGAGCAACGAACAGGTGGCACCTGAGACGAAAGGTGTTACGGTGAAGTTACTTGCAACAGTTGACCTTGGTCCTGAGATCGAGGGCATGGCAGGGCGCCAACTTCGAATGCGTATGGTGACTATCGAGCCTGGAGGCGTCTTCGGCCCGATTCACGACCATAAAGACAGACCAGGCACCGTCTATATACTTCAAGGAACGATCACTGACTATCGAAATGGAGTCGCTACGGACTATGGGCCGGGAGTGGGCTGGCCCGAGGATAGGAACACCACACACTGGCTTGAGAACAGAGGAACGATTCCGGCGGTAGAGATATCGGTCGATATAGTCAAGCAAGAGTAAGCTCAGGCCAGACATCTAACTCGGTCGGGCCTAACACGCGGCTCAACCGGACGCGCTTCAGTCGGCTTCGCCTCCTTTCATGCGCCGGTTAGCCACAACAGTCATGTATAACTTTCAACCAGTATATTGCGATGCCATTGACAATTCGTCCTGTGCAATCTTGTAGGCGTATCAAACACTTCATGTTCTTTAGGATAGAAAAGGAATTGTCCCTGTAGTGCGCAAACAACGAGCGCTAGTATAGATCAACCGCATTACCCGAGATTTAAGCATAATATAGAGTTTATATTGCTTGCAACTTCAACCAGATTTTCCGTATAGCCATCTATTCTAAGCACTTTCTGTGCATCTGTGTTCCCGCGGTGGTCAATGTCGGGTTTGATTTGAGTGGTTTCTCACGCATTTCCCTTGATTTACCGCTATGTTCCGGATATAATTAGGTTTAGTTTAAATTCTTCCAACCTGCCTGAACATTTGGAGCAGCTAACCGTATGGCGGAAAAAAAATTCGAGGCCGCGCTTGCCCGGCTTGAAGATATTGTGAAAGAACTTGAGACAGGCGACCTCCCCCTGGAGCAGTCGCTCAAACTGTTTGAAGAAGGCATAAAGCTTTCCCGTCTCTGCAATAAGCGGCTGGAAGATGCTGAACGAAGGGTGGAAATACTGCTGAAAAACAAGAACGGCACGGTCACGGTGCAGCCCTTTGAAGAACAAGAAGGGGAGTAGGTCCTTAAACGTATGGACATCACATCATATCTTTCCAGGAAAAAGGACAGCGTTGACAAGGCGCTAGAAAAGCTCATGCCGCCGCCGAAGACCTTCCCATCGTCAGTCCATGAGGCCATGCGCTACAGCCTGTTTGCAGGCGGTAAGCGGGTGCGGCCAATTTTAGCCATGGCTGCTGCTGAAGCTCTTGGCGCGAAGTCAGCCGGCTTGCTTCCCCTCGCGGGAACCCTGGAGCTTATCCATACGTATTCCCTAATCCATGATGATCTTCCTGCCATGGATAACGATGACTTCAGGCGGGGGAGACCTACCTGTCACAAGGTATATGGCGAGGCCATTGCCATCCTTGCGGGCGACGGCTTATTGAACATGGCCTTCGAAGTTCTATCAGATCCCCGTCGGCTGGAGTCTGTTCCTGCGAACAGACTCATTGCCATCATCAAAGAGATTTCAACCGCATCCGGTGTATTCGGCATGGTGGGGGGACAGGTGGTGGATATGGAGTCCGAGGGCAGGGACATTGACTTCCCGACGCTCGAGTATATCCATACGCATAAGACCGGAGCGCTTATCCGCGCGTCTGTCAGGGTAGGGGCACTCTACGCCAGGGCGGGGAAACGTCACTTTACGGCGTTGACTCGTTACGGAGAGATGGTGGGCCTTGCGTTCCAAATCGCTGACGACATCCTCGACATCACGGGCAAACAGGAAGAGATTGGAAAAGATGTGGGCAGCGACATCAAAAAAGGCAAAAGAACCTTCCCGAGCTTCTACGGTCTCGAAGAATCACGGCGGAGGGCAGTGGAGGTCGTGGACAAGGCCATCACCGCCCTGAAGGATTTTGACCGGAAGGCCGACCCGCTCAGGGAGTTAGCGAAGTACATCATAAACAGGGGACATTGAGTACGAAAATCCAAGGATCCGGCATAATTGGCATTTGATCCTTGAAAATGATTTGGAATTTGATATTTGGTATTTCCAGTGAGGTATGCCATGATACTCGACAAAATAGATTCCATCAAAGACCTGCGGGAACTTCCCCAGGGGGACCTCCCAATTCTTGCGTCCGAGCTCAGGGAGCAAATCATCGATGTCGTCTCAAGAACCGGGGGGCATCTTGCACCGAGCCTCGGCGTCGTCGAGCTGACAATCGCGCTCCACTATGCCTTTGATACGCCGAATGACCGTATCGTTTGGGATGTGGGACACCAGGCCTATGCACACAAGATCCTCACCGGCAGACGCACGCAGTTCCCAACCCTTCGCCAACATGGGGGTATCAGCGGTTTCCCGAAGCGGGATGAGAGCCCCTTCGACCATTTCGATGTGGGGCATGCGAGCACATCGATATCGGCCGCGTTGGGGATGATAGCGGCTCGGGATATCAAGGGCGAGGACTACCGAGTGCTCGCCGTGATCGGAGACGGCTCCATATCGGCAGGGCTTGCTTTTGAAGGGATGAACCAGGCCGGCCACCTGAAGAAAAATCTGGTGGTGATCCTGAACGACAACGAGATGTCGATCTCCCCGAATGTGGGCGCGCTTTCATCGTACTTGAGCAGGCTCATGACCGGAAATTTTTATACCAAGCTGCGGAAGGAAACCAAGCAGTTCCTCCAAGGTATTCCCAGGGTCGGCGAATCAATGTTCAACCTCGCGAAAAAGGCGGAAGATTCCATCAAAAACCTGATGGTCCCGGGCATGCTGTTCGAAGACCTTGGGTTTCAGTACATCGGACCGATAGACGGGCACAATATCGACCACCTGCTCGAAACCTTCCAGAACATCAAGGATTACACCTGGCCGGTCCTCGTGCATGTGATTACCAGGAAGGGGAAAGGCTGCGAGTTCGCTGAATGCGACCCGTCACAGTACCACGGCACGCCGCCATTTGAGCGGCAGACGGGTAAGGTGGCAAAGAAATCATCGGTGCTGAGCTATACGGAAGTCTTCGGGCAGACCATGGTAAGGCTGGCAACGGACAACGACAGGGTCGTCGCCATATCCGCCGCTATGCCCGACGGCACGGGTCTGGACAAGTTCGCCGCACAGTTCCCCGACCGGTTCTTCGATGTGGGGATCGCCGAGTCCCACGGCGTTACGTTCGCGTGCGGGCTCGCCGTGGAAGGGCTCCACCCTGTGGCCGCCATCTATTCCACGTTCACGCAGCGCGCCTACGACCAGATCGTGCACGACCTCTGCCTCCAGAACCTCCCGGTGACGCTTGCCCTTGACCGTGCGGGACTTGTGGGTGAAGACGGGCCTACTCATCACGGTGTGTTCGATATCGCGTACCTGCGCCATGTGCCGAACATGGTCATGATGGCCCCCAAGGACGAGAATGAGCTTCAGCACATGATCAACACTGCTGTTGAGCATCCCGGGCCAACGGCGGTGCGCTATCCGCGCGGTACCGGCTACGGCGTTCCCATGGATCAGGAACTGAAGAACCTGGAGATCGGCAAGGCCGAACTGCTCCGGGATGGGAGCGATGTGGCGATCGTGGCAATCGGGACCATGGTCTATCCCTCACTTGAAGCGGCGAAGCGGCTTGAGGCTGAAGGGATTGCCGCGGCGGTCGTGAATGCACGGTTCGTGAAGCCTCTCGATGCCAAACTCATTCTTGCTCTGGCGAAGAAAACATGCAGGGTCGTGACCGTAGAGGAGCACGCTCTCCTCGGCGGGTTTGGCAGCGCCGTGCTCGAGTGCCTGGATGCTTCCCTTGTGGCCGGCGTTAAGACATTGCGCATCGGCCTTCCCGATGCGTATATCGAGCATGGCTCACAGAATGTGCTCAGGCAGCGGTACGGTCTGGATGCGGACGGCATCTATGCGAAAGTAAGGGAATTCGTGATGCAGTCCCGTCTCAAAGCCGTGGCACCAGTCGTGGTGCTCAAGAAGATGGATGTCTAAACGAGCTTGTTGTGATCTGTAAAGGGCACTAAGCTTAAAAATGTTCTGGGTAAAGACCGTAGCAATTTGGTCAAGCGACGTTAGCGATGCATAGCTTGACAGATTCTATAAACGGATATCGGGTCACCCGCGAAAAGTTGCAGTTGAGAAAGAACTTCCTCCCGGTCCAGGCGCAAAAGACATTCACACCACGCTCAGTGGAACAGTGCTTTTCGGGGTAGGATCCAGCGATACCTATTCCTCATCCTGAGAAAACGCATAATGTCTGGGAACAAACCAAGCAAAACAAGAAAACTCCGTCTAGACCGTCTCCTCGCGGGCCGTGGACTATCTGAAAGCCGTGAACGTGCGCAGGCTATGATCATTGCCGGCCACGTTCTGGTGAGCGGCCAGAAAATCGACAAAGCAGGAGCTCTCGTTCCAGAGGATGCAGAGATCCACCTCCTCGGTGAATCTCTCCCCTATGTGAGCAGGGGAGGCCTCAAACTTGAAGCGGCAATAAAAGAGTTTCGGATCATCGTGGAAGGCAAGGTCGCCCTGGACGTGGGAGCCTCGACCGGTGGATTCACCGACTGTCTGCTCCAGTGCGGAATCAAAAAAGTCTATGCCGTGGACGTGGGCTACGGTCAGATGGCGTGGAAACTCCGGCGGGACGCCCGTGTTGTGACGATCGAGCGTACGAACATCCGCGAGATCGACCCGTCGCTTCTGCCCGAGCCGATTGATATCGCCGTTGCTGACGTTTCGTTCATATCCCTCGAAAAAGTTATTCCTGGTATCCTGAGATTTCTCAAGCCCGATGCAGAGATCATCGCGCTTATCAAGCCGCAGTTCGAAGTGGGCAAAGGGCAGGTTGGCAAGGGAGGAATCGTGCGCGATGACGCAGCGAGGACCGCTGTGGTGAACAGGATCACCGATTCCTTCAGGAGATTCGGACTTGAGGTGAAGGGCGTTATCCCTTCTCCAATCACGGGCCAGGACGGGAACGTGGAGTATCTGATTTATGCAGCGAAGCGAGAGTAAGTGTATTTGATATTCTGAAGGCCTTCATTCGTCATGCTGAGCCTTAACCGTAGATTCTCGTGTTCTCCCCGCGTACTAACCAGGTCAGTGTGTCTGGACCGATATGGATTCTTCCGCCTTGCTCCTGCAGAACGCCAAATAGTAGGGATATCGTTCTTTACTTATTGAGATCATAATAAGATTCCCGAACATTATGCAGCATTTTTGCTACAATTATGATAGAAGAGCTCCGCGAGGATAGCATGGTGCCGCTGTGCAGACAAACGCAGGCTGGTGCGTGCGTCAGAAGATAATCCCAAAGAACCGTGCATGCGTAAACAGAGATCCTCTAGCGGATATCCCTGTGCATGGCGGAACAGCCTAATGCCGGGATGAGACCATGATAGCCAGAATGTCGAAGGTCGAGATCGTCGGGCCGAAAGGCTTGCTGCAGGATATACTTATCCTTCTGCAAAAACTGAACGTGCTTGAGATCGAACCGGAGAATGCGGCGCTTATCGAAAGGGAGACCGGTGAGGAGGCTATCAGGCCCTTTCTTCACGATGAACGGGAGCGAACCCTTTTTGAACGTCTTTTCCTCGATGATCTACGCCGCAAAATCGATGAGCTCTTCACCTATATTCCCAAGATATCAGAGAGGACAAGCTATATCCAGCCGCAGTCGATCATTGGGACCATTCTCTACACAGTTGAGAAGCACCTCAAGGCCGCCAAGGCGCTCCATGAAAGAAAGTCCGGCCTAAAAAAGGAAGTGACGGAGTTCGGGCGCTTTGAAGATTTCCTGAGCACCCTCGACTCTCTTTTTAAAGAGGCCCATACTCCACCTCAATTCGACATTATCGGGCTCACCATCAAGGACGCGAGCGCGGTAGACACCATTCGCGCGCTGGTGTCGAAGTTGACAGAAGGGAACTATAAGCTTTTCACTGTGCCGGCCGGAGACGGCACACTCGCAGGGATGATCACCATAGACAAGAGCATCGCCGATTCCGTGAGCACGGCGTTAACCCATGAGCATGTCCCGGAACTAAGTCTACCTTTCGACTTTGCCAACCTTTCCCTCTCTGAGAAAATCACGTATCTGGAAGCTCAATCCCTTAAGCTGTCGATGGAGATCGAAGCGATCGACAGGGAGCTTGCGGAACTGGGCCGGCGCTGGATGCCGCTCTACCATCGCGTGAAAGAATGGATCGATGAGCGCATCTCGCTTCTCAACGCGACGGCGTCGGTTTACCAGACGCAGATGTGCTTTTATATCCGTGGATGGATGCCCTCAGACGACGTGGGAAGGCTGAAGGCGCAGCTGGAAGTGTCGTTCGGCATGCAGGTAGTGATGGAGGAGAAGCATGTACGTGAAGAGGACCTCGAACACGCTCCGACTGTTCTGACGAACCCGCCCTATTTCAAGCCCTTCGAGCTCTTCGGCCGTCTCCTTCCGCTTCCGGCGTATACGTCCCTTGACCCGACGCCGTTTATCGGCATTTTCTTTCCCATATTTTTCGGCATGATCCTCGGTGATGCGGGATACGGCGTGCTCCTTGCGGTTCTGTCGTTTATTCTCATCAAACGGTTTGCAAAGAGCAAGGACGTGGCCGATGCGTCCAGAATACTTCTTGTGTCATCACTATATACTATATTGTTCGGCCTCCTCTACGGAGAGCTGTTCGGCGACCTCGGCACGAGGCTCTTCGGCCTTAAGCCGCTGTTGATCGAGCGGCGTACGTCGGTGGTGCCCATGATGATATTCGCGCTCTCCGCCGGAGTGGTACACATCCTCCTGGGGCTGCTTTTGGGCGTCATAACCGCCTTCAGGAAGCATGTGCGGAAGGAGGCCGTCTACAAGCTTCTGAACATCGTCGTCATTCTCTGTCTGATCGTGGTGTTCGCGTCTTATTCCGGGCTTTTCCCCGCGGTCCTTTCGAGGCCCATCATCATCGTGATCCTGATAGCCACACCGTTCCTGTTTTTTAGCGGCGGTCTCCTGGCCCCGCTTGAACTCCTTAAAAGCATCGGGAACATCATCTCCTATGTCAGGATCATGGCGATAGGATTGACGTCAGTCCTACTCGCTTTTGTGGCGAACCGGCTTGCAGGCGAGATGGGGGACATCGTGATCGGAGTGGCGGTGGCCGCGCTGCTCCATATCCTCAATATCGTCCTCGGCGTGTTCTCTCCCACGATACACTCGCTCAGACTGCATTACGTCGAGTTCTTCAGCAAGTTCGTCGAAAGCGGAGGGAAAAAGTTCAAGCCGCTGGGGAAATAGGAGGCCATAGCGGGCTCCGTTGATCTCCGCCATAACCAGAGTGGGCGGGGGGCAAGCGAGGGGAACATAAGCAAGGGAGTATGGTTCTCACAGTGTTCAGAGAGAGATACAAGGGTTATTTTTTTTGATTATTTTGCAGCCTTTGCGTCAGCGAAAGATGCCTTCGTTCTTTAGCCTTCCGTCAATCTTCCCGCGAATTCCTCCCCGAGCACTACGATGGATTCGATGTCCAGGTAATGAGGAACGTTACGGTCCAACAGGAGCTTGCACTGGGCGGGGAAATCCTCGTCCGGAACAGCATCATAGAACAGGAGTAAGGCGGGATAGTGGGGGAAGAACCGGAATTCATATGCCGCATCCTGATTTCCCTTTACCTGCGTCTGAACTCCTCCCAGCCGCTCGCAGGCAGTTCTTAATCCTGTGACATTTCCCGCGTAATGCTTCGCAATCACTTCTTCAACGTGGCCTGCCCATGCCTTGTCCTTTGCGTGAGATGCCGGAACCGAGCTGAAAGTGACCCACTCTCCTGAAGGGGCAGGCGGGTCGGGCATGCAGAGATGGTTGTAGATGAGGATCGATATCCACGGCCGCGGTTCCCTGCCTGATAGGTCCAGAATCTTATCCTTGGTGACCGTATATTTCTCGTTCAAGAACATGATCCCCAGGCTGTCCGGGCCTGTGAGCATCGCTCCGGAAAGCGCTGCCACTTTCGGAAAATCTAATGCCCGGATTTTAGGTCGCAGGGATTCCAGCGTCTGCTCGTAGACCGTGCCGCGAGAATGGTGCCGATCCCTATCCGCCTCACGAAGGGCCTCGCGCACTGCCTGCGTCATCGTGGGGCAATCGTCGGGCGCGGCCTGGTGTGTGGCCAGTTTCGCGGCAAAGCCGAAACAGCTCGTAGTCCCGCATTTGCCGCAGTTTGTCTTGGGCAGGAGCTTGTATATTTCGACGGCGGTCTTCACAATCATCAAATTAACCTTTTTAACGACGGGTGTCAAATTTTATTGGATGATTCCAGCTCGGTTGTACACAGGCAGATCCCGCCTTGACATATCAGGTCGTGCTTGTTAATATCGAATAGAACAAGACCATCCCAGGAGACCTACCATGGAGTGGACGGAGAAATTATCGGTCGGCGTCGCTTCGATCGACAGCCAGCATAAAGAACTGTTCAAGCGGATCAACAATCTCGTTCTTGCCATAAAAGAGCGTCGGTGCAAGGAAGAGATTGACAGTACGATTAAATTCCTTGATGACTATGCACGGGTCCATTTTTCCGAGGAAGAAAAACACATGCAGGAGACCCGGTATCCCGGGTTAGAACAGCAACGGGAGGACCATAAAAAATACCTTGCCACCCTTGCCGAGCTCAAGGAGCAGGCGTCTCTCCCGCGCGTACAGGGCAGCACCTATGACCTTTCGGCGACCACAAACCAGGTTGTCGTGGACTGGATCATCGACCATATCATGAAAATCGATATGAAATTTGGGGAGTTTCTACGGAGCAAGGGACATGCATAGTGGATGATTCTCGATGCAGCCTTAGTGCGGAATTGAGCGTCAAGGACCTCTTCTATCCTGTATCTTAAATCACATACCTTGTATCCGGACTCGATGCGGCGTTCGTAGATGTCCAGAGGTGTGTTGAGCGATCCTGTGTTCAAGGGGCTTTGCGGGGCCCCCGCGATTTTCACCGCTATGCGTTCCGTCACCGCATGCCAGTCATATTCGTAGATAATTTTATACCACCCTTCTTTCCCTCACCTTTGACGCTGTTATGACCTCCTAACGTTCTTTCTCTACGCCGATGGCGGAGGAGATGCCTCCAAACAACTTAACATCGTCCTTACTGTGGACACAGTCTTCCTGATAGAAGGCGAAGAGCGATTTGACGAAGACAGCGGCTGCCGGATTCTCACTTGCCGATATATAGGCGCCGAGCCCGCAATGCAACACGTTGGGGCCCGTTCGAGTATTGGGTGTGCTGATGATGCCGAATGCATGGACTTCATCATCGCTTCGGAAGATGATGATGTGCCAGATCTGACCGTCCGGCTTGTCCACCGAGTTGCCAACCTTTATACGACAGATCCCTGCCTGTTAATTGCCTGCCATAAAAACTCTTATTTGTTGAGAGGTTGGCGCGAGGGAAGGAATCAATGCCGTTACCTCTTGACAGGTAAACAAATGTTCACTATACTATGTATTATCCTATGGCGGTCGAGATCAATGAAACGATAAGCGTGGGGGCGGTTTTTTCCCGCGGAAGGATCAAGCCGGTCTGGTTTGTCTGGAATGGAAGACAGGTCCGGATACAGGAGGTCACCTTCACGTGGAGAACGCGGGCAGGCAGTGCGGGCATCCTCCACTTCTCGGTAACGGACGGACAGGGATTGTATGAGATCTGCTACAATGCCGAGAGTTTCAACTGGAGACTGACGAACGCAGAGACTTGAATCCATGTTATACCGCGGAGATTGTAGAGGAGAAACTAAGTGGTAGCTCTGGATGCGGGTTCGACTGCGAATCACCAGTAACATAAATATTTTGAAAAATGGCGTTATGCGCAGCGAATAGCTTCCAAAAGTTCACTGTGTTTTTAGCGGGCTCTGCGATAAAAAAACATGAAAACAATCCTTCATATCGATATGAACGCCTTCTTCGCTTCGGTGGAGCAGCGCGCGGACCCGGCGCTCCGGGACAAGGCCATGGCTGTGGTCGGGTCCGAGCACCGGGGCGTCATCCTTTCGCCGTCTTACGAGGCGCGGGCCTTCGGCGTGAAGACAGGGATGATGTATTGGGAGGCGCGGCAGAAGTGTCCGGAGATAGTCCTCGTCCCCGCGCAGTCGGCGAAGTATTCCAATGCCTGTGAGCGGCTGATTGAAATATGGAAAGCCTTCACACCGCTTGTCGAGCTGTTCTCTATCGACGAGGCCTTCCTGGACGTGACCGGATGCGATGCGCTCTTTGGCGATCCCGTACGGATCGCTATCCAGATAAAAGAGAGGATTTGGCACGAGACCGGCCTGACCTGTTCGATCGGCATCGCGTCCAATAAACTCCTTGCTAAGCTCGGGAGCGATCTGCAGAAACCCGATGGCCTCGTGCTCATCTCCCCGGACGACGTGAGTGATGTGCTCGAAAATCTGCCGGTGAAGGCTTTGTGCGGCATCGGACCAAATTTTACCCGGCATCTTGCCGCCATGGGAATTCATACCTGTGGAGAGCTCGGCCGTGCTCCGATCCGGAAGCTCATATCCCGGTTCGGGATCATCGGTGAGCGGCTCCGAAACATGGGGCTGGGCGTGGACGATGATCCCGTGGAGCCGCTGGAGCAGCAGGAAGAGGGCGAGGCGAAGTCCATGGGCCACAGCATGACCCTCGATGAGGATTGCTCGGATATCACCATGATTGAGCGCCATATCCTCCAGCTTGCGGAAAAGGTGGGGCGCAGGCTGAGGCGAGGCCTGTACGGCGGACGGACAGTATCCCTTATTATTCGGTACGCGGATTTCCATACGTTCTCGAAGCAGCGGCGGCTTCGTCGGGCTGTCAACCATGGACTGGACATTTATGCGGCGGCCCTGGGTCTGCTCCGCGAGACCAGGCTCTTGCAGCCGGTGAGGCTTGTGGGCGTGAGCGTATCGTGCCTGGAGCGGAGGATGGTGGAGATGCCGCTCTTCGCGGATGAGCGGAAGCGGAAGTTCGTCGCAGAGGCCATGGACGAGATCAATGACCGGTATGGTGAATTCACGGTCACCTGGGGAACGCTTGCCGAACGGCATCAGCATGAGCGAGTCATTTCTCCTGCCTGGAGGCCGACAGGGGACCGGCAATATTGATTGAAGCATGGTTACCGCCGCGAGCGCTGAGGCCCTAGACAATTGAGGACGATTAAAGATTGATACGCCGTGAGGATATTGGCATATCAAATTACCACATTAATGTCTGCCGTTGCGATCCCAGCGCTCTGCGGTAAGCAGAAAGTGAGGGCTTAATGAACAAAAGAATCACCGACCGTCAGCGGGAGATTTACGAATTCATCCGAACCAGGATAGATGGGCGGAGCATTCCTCCTACCATGAGGGAGATCGGGGAGGCATTCGGGATCCATTCGACGAATGGCGTGGAGAAACACCTTGCAGCGCTTGAGCGGAGCGGGCTCGTGATGCGGGAACGCGGAAAATCCCGCGGCCTTTCGCTGCGTGCTGACGGGAAAAGACCGCTGGCAACGGTTCCCCTCCTTGGGAGGGTGGCGGCCGGTATGCCTGTGCTCTCTTGGGAAAACAATGAAGGAGAGTTCGCGGTGGACATTTCCCTGTTTAGGCTCAAATCTCCCCATAATCTGTTCGCCCTCAAAGTAAAAGGCGAGAGCATGATCGATGCGCATATCGTTGATGGAGATATCGTCATTGTCCGTGTCCAGTCCGCGGCGCAGAACGGAGACATCGTCGTTGCCCTAGTGAATGGTGAGGCCACGGTCAAACGTCTGTTCGTCGAGAAGAGCCGTGTCCGTCTGCAGCCCGAGAACAGCAGCATGAAGCCCCTCAACATAGACCGCGGCGATCTTCATATTCTTGGCAGGGTGGTGGGTGTGGTCAGAAAAATATAATTTTTTGCACGGCTATCTTTCTTGGTAGTCCTTGAAGAGTCTGGATCAATGGTTGACAAGCACGGTGCTGATGTATAAAATGAAAAAAGTCTGATGCACAAAGGGGGTAGCGCGTGGCCACAGGCCAAGGTACGGATAAAACAGATCTTCTTAAAAAAGGCGTTCAGCTTGAGTATCTTACGATCGGATGTAATATGATCGGGGCGCTTGTCGCCGGAATAGCAGGCATTACAACAGGTTCGATCGTGCTCATTTCTTTTGGTCTGGTCAGTATCATCGGGGTAGTTATGGCCGGGATGATGCTGTTGGGGCTACGCAATGAACTACAAGGACAGAAAAACAAGGAAGCGCATGCTTCAATGGAGCGAAAGGTACTGTTCACCGTCGGCGTTGCGTTCTTTCTCCTGGCGCTATATATCATGAATGAGTCCGGATCACGGCTCTATTATGGTGAGAAGCCTGAAACAAGTACTATCGGCCTCGTCCTCTCCGTACTGTCCCTTGCCGGCATGCCGATACTCGCGGTCATGAAGTTCCGCACAGCACGAGGTCTCGAGAGCAGGTCTCTCCGTATTGACGCCCGGGAGACCGCGGTCTGCACGTACTTCGCGCTAACCCTCTTTCTCGGGATGAGCTTCAACGTGTGGCTTGGGTGGTGGTGGGCGGATTCTGTGGCTGCACTTCTTATGCTCCCGCTCATGGTCCGTGAAGGCTGGGAAGCTGTTGAGGGAAGCAAGAGAGCATCCTACGAATCCGATTCCACGAGGACGAGTCCCTGATGAGGATTGATTCCGGAGGCCGAATTCATGAGAAAAAGTAAAAGCAATAACGCATCGATCATCAGGAATCTCGTATCCTTTTCTCCGGAGGGCCGTCACGTTGTTTGCAGGTTTCGTTTTTAGGGGTGCGTGATCCGTAGCTAGCCGTCGAACAGGTTTTTGCAACGACCCATCAGACAATTCTCCTTCGGTGCCCCATGAATGCCATGGAGCGTCTTCTCTATTGTAGCCGGGTAGACGCACTCTACCGTACCGTTAACTTTCCGGCTTACGCTAGACTGTTAAAACTCCCAGCAATTCAGTCTTGCCATGATTCCCCTCCGCTCTCATACTCCTTGCCATGACGCTCCAAACTAGCCGGAGCCGCTACCAAGACAATAATTGTTATTGCACAATGACTTAAAAGACATATAAGGACGGGATCAAAGGATCTCCTGCATTTTTTATCTCGTAGGCTATTTATGCCTTACTAACAGTCCGGTATTTGACTAACTGTCCGAATTCAGTCCCTTGCCTGTAACCTAACTACTTGTCAAATAAAGTTTCTTGTATGGCAAAGGGTTTGCACTATTTAAATCTAGCAGAGTAATAAGTTTGTTGTATAAAAAACACATAGAAAAAGAAAGAGAGGAAACTCTCATGCAAAAAGCCATCGCAATGGCTGCCGTTTGTCTGACATGCATA
>DATJZV010000035.1:0-51667 GCA_035498715.1 Nitrospirota bacterium | reverse complement strand
CGATTTGTAATTATCTTTTGCTGCGGCCTGCAGGTGCGCAGCAAGTGACACTGCAACTTCCAAGAGGAAGGCAATCCTTGGGGAACCTCCTTATTGGAAGCCCCAACCAATAGCAGCACCTTTGGTTGTGGGAGCATTCACAATAGGACAAAATCCACTGAACGCCTACAGACACACTAGGAGATAAACATGAAATGGATAACTCGTGCCAAGGTCAAGGTGGACCGCGTTGCCTGTCCCTGGCTAATCAAGAAGTTCGTGGACAAGGACGCAGAATTCACCTTCGTCCCTGCCGAGCGGGTGAAGGCTGAGGCCGCATTACTGAGCGCAATCCCCTTTGATGTGCCGGGTGCGGAACTTGGGCATCACAATAAGGAATGCTCCTTCGAGGCGATCATGAAGAAATATAGCCTCGTCAACGACCCCGCGCTGGTGCTCCTCGCGAGGATCGTGAACGGCGCGGACACGGACAACACTCTCTACAGCCAGCCAGAAGGCCCTGGTCTTTCGGCTGTCGCCGAGGGGTTCCAGCATCTGGGTTTGGCGGACGACCATGCCATCAACAAGGCGGAATGGATCGTATATGAAGCGCTCTATGCCTATTGCAAAGAGATGGTAAAGCAGGGAAAGCCCCATGGCGCATTTACGGCGTGATGTTGCACTTCTCTTTTGCGCTAGAAGCGTGCGCCTCTTTGCCTACGGCGCACTCTCGGTTATCCTGGCCCTGTACCTCTCGGACAGTGGACTGACTGAGGCCCAGATCGGCCTGATCTTTACCCTCACCCTCGCCGGGGACGCGGTGATCTCTCTCTGGATCACGACCACGGCTGACCGGATTGGCAGGAAGCGGATGCTTATCCTTGGCGCGGGGCTCATGATCCTGGCCGGTGTCGTGTTCAGCATTACGGGCAATATTCTGCTTCTCATGATCGCGGCTATCGTGGGCGTTATAAGCCCGAGCGGGAATGAGATTGGACCTTTTCTGTCACTCGAGCAGGCAGCCCTTGCACAGCTTTTACCTTCCGAGAATCGCACCAGTGCCTTTGGCTGGTACAACCTCGTTGGCTCGCTAGCGACAGCGTCCGGGGCCCTGTGTGGAGGGTTCCTGTCGCAGGGCCTCTGGCACGCGGGGCTCTCGGAGCTCGCATCCTACCGGGCGGTTATTCTGGGCTATGCCGGATGCGGAGTGGCGCTCACCGTCCTTTTCCTCCTCCTTTCTCCGGCTGTGGAAGCAGCGGTAGCGGTTCCTGCCACGCATCGCGTGCTCGGGCTCCATGCGTCGAAACGTGTGGTGATGAAGCTCTCCGGCCTCTTTGCCCTCGATGCCTTTGCCGGCGGGTTCGTGATACAGAGCATGGTAGCATACTGGTTCCACATCAAATTCGGCGTGGACGCTGGCATTCTGGGAGGTATCTTTTTCGGCGCAAACATTCTAGCCGGCATCTCGGCGCTCCTTGCTGCCCGCATCGCTTCCCGAATCGGGTTGATTAACACCATGGTTTTTAGCCACATCCCGTCGAATGTGCTCTTGTGCCTCGTGCCGTTCATGCCCAGTCTGAATTTGGCCATTGCCACGCTGCTTCTCCGTTTTAGTATCTCCCAGATGGACGTTCCCACTCGTCAGTCCTATACCATGGCCGTGGTGGCCCCTGACGAACGGGCCGCGGCATCCGGGGTCACGAGCATCGCCCGCTCTGTGGGCGCGTCGATCTCGCCGGTCCTGAGCGGGGTCTTTTTCGTCTATCCGGTCATGTTGAGCGCTCCTTTTCTCCTGGCAGGCGGGCTCAAGATCGTCTATGACCTGCTTTTGTACCGGAGCTTCAAAAAAACGAACGTCAGGTGAGGGAGAGGGAACCCGGGTATCGCTTCCGAAGTGCTGCTTCGTTCCAGAGCTATGGTCTATCCTTCCAGATTCCGCATTTCTTTCATGGTAATCCTACACTCGTTGTTGCAAATCCTTCAGATCGTGAAGCCTTTGCGAAAATGTCTTTGGTAATCCTCTGATTATTCGGGACAATTACGGTCTTGGTTTTGGTCTTACCTTTGCATGCTTCCCACAGTAGATATTCCTGAATAGAAGTAGAAATTGCTAGCCGACATCTTGTGCATGGAGTTATACTATGAAAAGGATGCGTATGGCAGGCGGCAGGGGACGTCAGATTAAGGAGCCCGTGTACGACGCAAAAGAATTTTGCTAGAGGTTTCTGGCACTCCTTTTCTGGCAGTGGCGCAAAAGTGTTGTAGTGGCAACCGGAACGCTTATCGTAAAACATATGAGAAAAAAAGTGAAGGGCATAAGGATTACGGTTCTCCTTTTTCTTCTTTTCCTGACCAAAGAAGGAGCATCCTATTTGCTAAAGAAGGGGGAATACGATATGGGAAAACCAATCTACGCAGCAGGCAGTCTTGCAGCTAAACCTCCTATTGATATGAACGTTCCTTCGCGGACCGAGACCGCGACCTTTGCCCTGGGCTGATTCTGGGGGCCGGACTCCCAGTTCGGGAGTCTGCAGGGCGTCGTCCGCACGCGCGTAGGGTATGCCGGCGGAACGAAGAAAAATCCGACCTATCATGACCTGGGAGACAATTCCGAGACGATCCAGATCGATTACAACCCGGAGATCATAACCTATTCGAAGTTGCTGGACGTGTTCTGGAGGGGCCACAACCCGGCATACCGGTCGTGGTCCCGCCAGTATGCTGCCATCATCTTCTATCACAACGAAGAGCAAAAACGTTTGGCTGAGGAGTCGAGAGAACATGTTGCCTCGGGTCTTCGCGGCACTGTCTTTACGGAAATCGTTCCGTACTCCGGCTTCACGCTTGCAGAGGACTATCACCAGAAGCACAGCCTCCAGCATTATCCTGAGTTCATGCAGGAACTTAGGCGGGTCTATCCCTCTAACCGGGAATTCGTTGATTCAACGGCAGCGGCACGCTTGAACGGGTATCTGGGGGGCGAGGGCTCGTACGATGCCCTTGCACAGGAGCTGGAAAGCCTGGGCCTCTCCCCGGCCATGAAGGAAACGCTGCGGGAGATAGTACGCAGGCGGACAGGGTCTATGGCCTGTCCGGTTCCGAAATGATGCGGTGGCGGTCACCTGACACTGTTCTCTCAGAGGGCCATACTCCCCTGAGATAAGACCGCGTTGCGACACCAATGCGAATTTGCAGAAAAATTCATAGTGCTTTACCGACCATCATGATTTCATCCCTGTCAGCACGATGGTGTCGTTCAGAACCTTTGTCTTAATGCCACCGAACCCAGTCTGTTTAAGCCATGCCTTCATTTCCTGCGGGGTATAGCATCTGCCCGATGAAGTATTGACCAGCATGTTCACTGAAAAGAGCGCACCCGGGACCGGGAAGGCCCTGTTCTTCTCGAGGAGAAATTCATGGATAGCGATCTTCCCTTTTGGATTCATCGCGTTCCGTGCCTTCTTGATAAGCATGAGGTTATCATCCACGGAGAGTGAATGGAAAATCTGGCTGATGAACACAAGATCGTACCCCGTACCAATGCCATCGGAATGAAAATCACCGCGTATGAAATGCATGTTCCTGATCCCTGATTCAGTGACAAGATTTTCGGAGATGTCCACGGTGTTCGGAAGATCGAAGAGTGTCACGGAGACACCTTTTCGGGCAAGCTCCATGCTATAGGTCCCCGGTCCGCCTCCCAAATCGAGCGCCTTTTTGACACCGCGGATGTCAATAGCCTTGATCACGTCCATGGCGCGGAACACTGCATTGTTGTGCATGGCCCTGATGAACGACTCGTGGTCGCGACCCCCTGAACGGTTTGGCTGGCCGCTCCTTACGACCTCATCGAGACCGGACCAGGACTTCCAGAGAGAGTCTGCATGGCGCAGCATGTCGCCCTGGTATAAGGGGCTGCCCTTAACGAGAAACCGCTTAGCCATTTCTGTAATCCGGTATTTATTGACAGTCTTCTTAAGCAGGCCAAGGGCAGTAAGTGCGTCGAGCAGGATCTCCGTTGCCCGCAGGTCGATGCCTACGGAATTGGCCACATTGTTCGCCGTTGCCGGTGTCCGGAGGTGTTCAAAAACCAAGAGGTTGTTCGCGGTGAGAACCACGCGCGAGGCCCTGAACCCGCCCCAGAGTTTGGTAAATTCCTGGATTTGTTTTAAAAGGTTTTTGTTCATAGGAGTTTATCCTTTCCCAAAATTAGTTTCAAAACATTTTTATACATCATAACGCGAAATCGGGAAGAAAGCCAATTTATGCTCTGCTGTCAGCTTCTTGCGGTCACTAGTATAGAAAGCGGAGACGGTTTGCGCCACGAAGACTACGGATGGCCTTCGGATCACAAAGAACACAGAAGAAGAGAATTTTTATTGTTGAGGCTTGTTTGTGTGAAACAACGAGCACTTCGCGAGATTCTTCAGGAAGGAACAGCCTTCTCTAACGATTACAAATGAGGGCCTTATTACCGCATTCGCACGTAATGACACGCAGAGCCGAAAGGAGCAGGCACTTGCTCTAAGGAGTGAACAAAACTTCATGTTGCTTTATCGTCCTTCATGATTTATAATCCCCACCGAAAAAAGGAATAGTGTTGGATTTTTTCCTCTTGTGTCATTACCATCAAAATTAGAGATAGAGTCTCTGGATCCATGCTGGAGTTAATCCCGTGAGCCGAATCGGCGGGGCTCAAAGATGTTTGCCCCAAGAAAAAGGCGAACGGGATAACGGTTAGATAACATGAGGAGGTTCCATTTTGGCAGCGACCTATACCGCAAAAGATATCACAGTTCTTGAAGGGCTGGAACCCGTCCGCAAGCGGCCGGCCATGTACATCGGCTCCACGGACTCGCGCGGCCTTCATCATCTTGTGTGGGAGACGCTGGACAACGCTGTGGACGAGGCGCTGAACGGCTATTGCACGGCAATCATGATCACCATCGAGAAGGACGGCGGAATCACTGTTACGGACAATGGCCGCGGCATCCCCGTGGACATCCATCCCAAAACCAAGCGCCCCGCGATCGAGACGATTCTCTGCACGCTCCACGCAGGTGGCAAGTTCGACCACACGGCATACAGATCCTCGGGCGGCCTTCACGGTGTGGGCGCGTCCGTGGTAAATGCGCTGTCCGTGGTATTCATCGCCACGGTCTGGCGCGACGGGTATGAGTGGACCCAGGAATTCTCGCGCGGCAAGCCCAAGGGTAACCTCAAAAAGGGGAAACCAACCAAGGCGCACGGTACATCCATCTATTTCCGGGCCGACCCTGACATCTTTGCCAAGACCAACTTCAACTTCAAGACCATCGTCGATGTGTCGGAAAGCAAGGCGTTCCTGAACAAGGGACTCAAGATCACCATCGAGAACATGCGCGACGGGGAGAAGCCGGTCACGTTCAGGTATGAAAACGGCATCCAGGACTACATCAAGCGGATCGTCTCCGGGACCCAGCTCGTCAATCCCGAACCGTTTTACCTGGAGAAGGAGGATGACTTCAAGATCGAATGCGCCATGCACTGGACCACATCAACGGAGACCGAGATCCACTCCTACGCAAATTCGATCAACACGTCCGACGGAGGGACCCATGAGCAGGCGGTCAAGGCAGCGCTCACCAAAGCGGTGCGTGCCTACGCCGAGCGCAAGAACCTTATCCCCAAGAACATCAAGACCATCGCTCCAGAGGATGTGTACGAGGGGCTCTATGGCATCGTAAGCGTACTCGTGTGGAACCCGCAGTTCCAGGGTCAGACCAAGGAGAAACTGAACAACCCTGAAATATCCTCTCCCATCGAGACCGCGGTCAAGAACGCTTGCGAGGCCTATCTGCTTGCGAACCCCACCATGGCAGATGCCGTGGTGAGGCGTGTGCTGCTTGCTGCCGAGGCACGCTTGGCGTCCCGCGCTGCTAAAGAGAATGTGACGAGAAAGCTCTCCTCGTTGAAGCTCAACCTGCCGGGCAAACTTGCTGACTGCTCATCGAATAAAGTGGAGGAGACGGAGCTCTTCATAGTCGAAGGCGATTCCGCCGGTGGCTCCGCGAAGATGGCCCGGGACCGGAAGACCCAGGCTGTGCTTGCGCTCCGCGGCAAGATACTGAACGTGGAGCAGGTAGCGTCGCTCGAAAAGATCCAGACGAACAACGAGATCAAAAATCTCCTGGCCACGCTCGGCTGCGGCGTCGGCCAGAACTTCGACCTCAATAAGCTGCGATACAGCCGCGTGATCCTGATGACAGACGCCGACGTGGACGGTGCGCACATCAGTGTGCTGCTCCTCACCTTCATCTACCGGTACATGCCGGAGCTGATCGCTCATGGTCATGTGTTTTTGGCAATGCCGCCGCTCTACAAGATCGAGGCGGGCAAAGAGGTCTTCTACGCCATGGACGAGATGGAGAAGGAGAAGATACTCACGAAGCTGAACGGGAGAAAGCACGAAGTGGGACGCTTTAAGGGATTAGGCGAGATGAACCCCGAGACCCTTAAGGAGACCACGATGAATCCCAAGACCCGGTCGATGATGAAGGTGCAGGTGGTGGACCACAAGGCCACGGGCGATGTGTTCGAACGACTCATGGGCAAGGATCCCAAAGCCCGGTTCGTGTTCATCAAGGAACGGGCCGAATTTGCCGAGCTGGATATATAAAACATGAGGGTCTGTATAAAAGATAGGTAAAGAAAAATTGACGCGCGCATAATCTGTACGGAGAAAATGAAAAAGCGATGATTTCTTTCGTGTAGTCGGGGGCCTGGATATCCAGGCCCCCTTTTTTTTGGGATCGATGTTCGAACATTATTTGATGTTTCAAAATGTATGAGTCGTTCATTATGCTTATCGCATTACTTGATGGGATTTAAGGTAAGACCACCCTACCAATATGTTGCATTAATAACACTTCAAACCCATCCGATTTTTTGATGGCTCAACATGGTCCTGACATAAAGCGTCAACCCTATGACGAATATCGTACAAAAAACAAATAATTTGACATTGTTGCTGACAAATATATCAATTATTACAATGAATTAAAGTCTGGTATCTGCTTTGCAACTAAATTATTAAAATTAAGGTCTTTCTATTTTGCCATTCTAAGGGGGTGATAATTTTATCGATATTTGCTTTACATTTTTTATGCTTTAGTCGTGATTTCTCAAAACGAAAAAGGGTATGAGGTAAAAAATTAAAAGGAGGAAATTATGAAGAGGTTTTCGATTGTATTGGCGGCAATAGTGATCGTTATTACCATGGTGGGCGGTGCTTATGCAGCAGGATCTATTCAACCAACGGTGGCTGTAAATGCCACGGTAAGCGGTCTTTGTAAAGCGGGTACGGCTGGGGCCATGAGTTTTGTAATTCCCGATCCTTCTGCTGGCGGCCCGATAACGGCGGCACCAGTAACGGATGCAACTGTGTTATGCACAAAAAGTACGACGTTTACTGTTATCGCAGCCAGCCTGAATAAAGGGGGCGCTGCTGTGACTTGTGGAGGTGCTGGAATCACGGGAACCCTGAAGGATTCAGTAAGTGGCTACCTGATGGACTACACATTTATCTGCGGTAATCCTGCTGGTACGGGGCAGGGGTTTAGTAACCCCGTGAATCTCGGCCTTGCCGGTTCCATTTCGCAGGCTGCTTATATAAACGCCCCAGCCAGTGCCACTTATGGGGATACGGTAACACTGACGATAACCTATTAATTTAGTCACTGCATGAATCTCAGATGTTTTTGAGGAGAGGCAGCGGCAGCCCGGAGGGCTCACGCGATCTTATCGCGGGTAACATTAATGATGACCCCAGCTCCCGCTCGAGGGAGCTGGGGTAGCTGCACTAGCAACAGAAAGGAAATGAATGCAGCATGCAGTCCTCGGCAGGGAGGCGTCCTCCGTGCGCGACAAAAAAAACTTTCATCTCGGGAAGGAATTATGAAAAAGTATATGATAGTATTAGCAGCAATAGCGATCGTTCTTGCCGCCGCAGGCGGTGCACTGGCGGCAACTTTAACCCCGACGGTGACCGCGACGGGTACGGTGATCGATACATGCAATTCGGCTACGAACGGCACGATTAACTTCAACATCGATCCCTCGGGTGTAGCTACGCTCACTCCGCAGACGACTGATTCTGGCAATACATCGCCCTCTGTAAAGTGCACCAATGGCCAGACCCATGCCGTTGCCTGTTCATCGGCACACTCAAGCAAGCTGACGGTCGGCAACGACGGTTCAACCGATCCCATATCCTACACAATCACAGGTTGCGCGACGCCCCTAACCGGCGCTGGATTCACGACGGCAACATCGATCGTTCTTGGCCTCTCGATTCCCCCGGCAAATTATCAGAATGCGAAGGTAGGCGCTCATTCCGATATCATTACCGTTACGGTTACGTATTAGCGTGACGTAATCGGGGGGAGGGAATTTATGAAACAGATTCTCTCAATTGCGGTTATAGCAGCGATCGTCATGTCGATGTCGGAGATTGCGGCTGCCGCGCCGCCATTAGGATCCGCTTCCTCGAGCATTGTGGTGAACGCTCAGATGGCAGCTGTGTGCCAGGAAGCCCAACACGGTTCATTCCCCAATCCGATCACAATCGACCCGCTGGCGGGTTCGGACATGACAATTTCACCGGCCGCTGACGAGACCTTGAAATGCTCATACGGCACGGTCTTCACCATAAAAGTGTCAAGCGCCAACGGGACCGCCGTCGGTCAGACCTGCACATCGAGCGGCGTCAGCAGCATGGCGCTCAAGTCAGCAGGGACGCCTGGGGACACGATTGCGTATACCTTTATGTGCACCGGCGATACCGACGGTGCGGGCCATTTTACGGGTGGAGGATATACCACTGCGAAGGCCATGGGTATCAGCATTAAAGTCCCGGTGGCAAGCGCTCAGACTGCCGTAGCCCATACCGACTATTAAGACACCGTGACGCTTACTATCTCTTATTAGTATATCAGGAGAGCCGCAACTCATATTCCGGTCAAGGCAGTCGTGGATGCAATAAGAGCTTGCACAAGGCTGCGTTATTTACTATAATGGGCAACAATATGTCGACAAAACTTGTTCATAAAACATATATTATTTCCTTTTGCTTGTTGTTCGCGATAGCCTTTGCGGCGAACGAGGCTCATGCCCGGTGTGCATTTGTCGGAGGTTCGACCGGAGTGATATCTTTTGGCATCATTGATCCGTCAACTTCACCCGGCCCCGTCCTCGGGACCGTGACTACACAGGTAAATTTTACCTGTAACAATAATCGTGCCTTCACCGTTACCGCAACTCCCGCAAGCGGGTGGACACTGACCGGACCAGGCTCAATGGCGTATACGCCAGGCTTCATAGCAAGCGGCACGGGTCACGGCAACGGCACGCCGATAGCCCTACTGACGAATACCTCACAGATACTCCAATCAAACTATCAAGACGCTCCAACTGGGTCTTACCACAACAGCAGCGCGGTAACACTCACCATTAACTGTCCTTTATGTACCGCGCCAAAGACCATTACTGCGACGATACCGGCTACGACCGGCGTTACCGCCAGTATTGCAAACACCTGCTCGTCGGCGGCAAGCGGCTCGATGTCTTTCAACATCGATCCGTCGGGTTTAGGTACGCTCACTCCGAATACGACCGCCAACGGCACTTCGCCGTCGGTGAAGTGCACGAAAAACACCGGGCATGCGGTCGCCTGTTCATCGGCGAACGGAAACAAGCTAACGATCGGCAACGACGGCGTGACCGATCCCATTGCGTACACGATCACGAGCTGCCCCGCGAGCGTAACGGGCAGCGGGTTCTCGACGGCGGCATCGATCCCTGTTGGCATCTCTATCCTCCAAACAGCGTATCAGAATGCGAAGGCAGGTGCTCATTCTGATACCATTACCGTCACGGTCACGTATTAAATCGGGTAACATACAAACATCTACAGAGCTGTGGGCATGAAGAGGCCAATAAACGTTTATGATCAGCACGGGTATCAAGTGCTGAAAAACAAATAGCAGGAGTCGCATAATGAGAATATTTTGTTGTGGTTGCAGATTGTCAACCGAGTTTTGCTCAGGGGTTGTGTCGGCGTTAAAAAAAGGCGTTGGATTGTTGGCCGGAATGCTGCTAATCACGGTCACCCTCTCCCGCGCATTTGCATCGGACTTTCAAATACAGCCGACAACCCTGGACCTCAGCGGCAGTGTAAAGAGCGGCGCGTTCTCCGTCATCAATAACGGCAACGAGAAAATAGATTTTCAAATATCCGTCAAGGAATGGAACCAGGACGCGGCGGGCAAAGACGTCTATGCGGATACGAAGGACATATTGTTCTTTCCGCAGATCATGACCGTCGAGCCCTTTGGACAGCGTGCGATCAGGGTCGGCCTCAAGGTCCCGCCCTCTCAGATGGAAAAAACCTATCGCCTTTTCGTCGAAGAGATACCGTCGCCGAAAAAGACGCCTGACGTGAAGCTCAAGGGGAACATCCAGGCAGGGCTCACGATAGCGTTCCGGTTCGCCACGCCGATCTTCGTCAAACCGGTCCGGCCGCAGGAGAGCTATGTCATCGAGAGGATCGAGATGTCCAAGGGCACGGTGAAGGCGATCGTCAAGAACACGGGAAATGTCCATGTGAAATTGCGTGCCGTGACGTTCAGCGGAAAAGCCGCCGACGGGAAGGAGCTGTATTCCAAGGAATTCGCCGGCTGGTATATCCTCCACGGCCTGTCGCTTCCCTACGAAGCGGCCGTCCCGCAAGAACTGTGCGGAAAACTGGCGACGATCGATGTGAAAGCCCAAACCGAGAACAATAATGTCAACGGGACACTGAATGTCCAGAAGAACATGTGCGCACAATAACATCACTGCATTGACCAAGACCCGTTCTGAGCGAATTGTGCCGAACAATGGGACGTTATTCTTTGCCCTCGCGATAGTCCTGATCACCTTCTTTCCCGCTTTTCCCGTTTCCGCAGCCGGCGAGAGGGACGCTGCTTCAACTTCCGCTGCTCCCTCGTCTGCGTCCGGCAGGGCAAAGCCGGAAACCGATGCGACGGCCCCTCCATCCCCGAAAGCGACCATCCAAATCATCGTGAGCGTCACCATTAATATGGAATCCAAGGGCGATTTCTTCGTCGAACTCGACAATGAGCGAAACCTGTTCATCAAGGTGGAAGACCTCAAAGAACTGAAGCTGAAGTATGCCGAAGGTCGGGCCGTCCATATCGGAAACGAGCTGTACGTGCCCTTGAGCGCTGTTCTCGACGTCAAGTACACCTTCGATGAAAAGAGTCTGACTGTCGCCATCATCGGAAAGACCACGGAGGTCCAGAAAACGGCTGTCGACCTGTTCTCGCTCAAGTCCACGCCTCAGAACGTCTACTATCCCCGGGAAACGAGCGCCTTTTTGAATTACGGCCTGACCTATTCATATAGCAGCACCGATGGGTTCCAGTCCTTTACAGCCATAAACAAAGTGGGCGTCAGTTCTGGGGACTTTTTTTTTACGTCCGATTCTCAATATACCAAGACAGAAGCCAGCGATACCTTCGTGCGGCTCCAGACGAGCGCTACTTACGAGCGATGGGGCGACCTCCAGTGGCTCGTGCTCGGAGATCAGTTTGCGAACTCTGGGGACTTGGGCAGCACCGTCAACATGGGAGGCATCGGTTTCTCGAAGGTTTACAAGCTCGATCCCTATCTCATTACCCAACCCGTGATGGACCTCAAGGGCACCGTCACTCTTCCAACGCAGGCTGAAATCTATCTGGACGGCACACTGGTGGGGAAACAGACGATTGCCCCGGGGTCGTTCGAGCTGAATAACCTCTACTCCTTCACCGGCGCCCATAACATCGATCTTGTGCTCAGGGACCCCTTCGGAAACATTCAGAGGATTCCCTATTCGGCGTATTTCAGCACACAGCTGCTGCGGGAAGGGTTGCATGAATATAGTTATAACGTGGGTTTCCTGCGGGAAAATTATGGAATCGAAAGCGACGATTACGGCAAAGCGGTGTTTTCCGCGTTCCACCGCTATGGCCTGACGAATTCCGTGAACATCGGGGCGCGGGCCGAAGGCGGTGATGGCGTCTATAACGGCGGATTCTCCACGGCATTTTTGGTCCCCCGGGCCGGCCAGTTCACCCTGTCCGTTGCCGGGAGTTCCGCGAACGGCAATAAGGGGTCCGCGGGATCATTTCAGTACTCCTATCAGCTCGGCAGCTTCAACACGAATGTGCTCCTGCGCGGATTTTCCAGGGATTATGCGACTATCAGCAGCGTCGTGTCCGGTAGCACCAATAGCACCAATAACACCAAATATGAAGAGAGCCTCGGAATGGGGTTCATGGTGGATCCTCTGGGGAGCTTCTCCCTCAATTATGCGTCGGCTGAAACTTACGACGGGGTCAATACGCGCGTCACCGCCGCAAGCTACTCGCGGGTGCTCACAAAAATAACGAGTCTTTTTGCGAATGCCTCGACCACCAAGTCAACTTATAGTAATAAGATTAACGCCGTGTTTATCGGTTTTAACATCAACTTCGATTGGAATCTTCGCGGATCGGTACAGTATAACCACAGTGGTGACACGAACTCGGAAACCGTGCAACTGCAAAAAGACACGCCCGTCGGGGAAGGTGTCGGCTATCGGCTTTCCCTCAATCGGAACGATACAGGATCAACAACCACAAATTCCTTAAACCCTTTTATCCAGTATAACGCTCGCTACGGCGTCTTAACGCTCGATTCCAGTATACAGAACTCTGCCGGAGTAACTTCCGAGCTGTACAATCTATCAGTCGCCGGATCGTTCGTATATACAGGAGGGTTCTCCGGTATCTCCCGGCCGGTGAATGACAGTTTCAGCATAGTCATGGTCGATAAATTGCAAGGCGCCGCAGTGTCCACTAATGGCCAGGAGATCGGGAAAACGGATTCTTCCGGCACGCTTATCGTGCCGACGCTTACATCCTACAACCGAAACCAGATCTCGCTTGACACGAAAAACATCCCCATCGATTACAGCATATCCGACGTGAACAGGACGCTAACGCCATCGCTCTGGAGCGGCTCCTGTGTATCCTTTGATGCGCGAAAAGTACAGGCTCTTATCGGGACCCTTTATGCGCAAAAAGACGATAAAAAGGAACCGCTGCGATATGTTGATATAATATTAAAGGTCGGTGAGAAGGAAGTGGTCTTCCCCACGGGAAAAGACGGGGAATTTTACCTGGAAAACAGCCTGCCCGAAGAAGCTAAAACCGGCAACGTCGATAACTTGAGCTGCCGGGAAATCGCCGAACGGAGAAAAGCCGGCGGAAACATGATCAATCCGGGCACCTACCGCGCCACGGTGGAGTATGACGGCGGGACATGCGCATTCTCCATCACCTTCCCGAAGACCGAGGATTCGATGACCGATATCGGAGAAGTGGTCTGTCAACCGATGAAGGCACCAGCACCACCGCAAACTGGTGTCGTTCCACAACCGGCAACGGTAAGGCCTGCAGCCCCCGCGGTGATGGCAGCGCCAACGGTAAGGCCTACCGCCCCCGCGGTGGCGGCAGCGCCGTCTGAAGCAAAGAAAAAGATCCCAGAATCTGCATCTGCCATCGAGTCAGTGGTCATTAAGGCGAATTTTGATAAAAAAGGTGCTCCGGTCACCAGCAAGGACAAGAAGGCGCTCGATCATGTTGTTCGCCTCTTGAGGGACCATCCTGAGCTTTCCGTCGAGATCGAAGGGCATGGAGACCGGCACGGGTCCGAGGCGGCTACCGTACGGATCGGAATGAAGAGGGCAGAGGCTGTTAAGACGTATTTGCTCCGGTCTGGAGTGAAGCTGCAGCAGATCAGAAAGGTTGAGAGCCTTGGACGGAAACATATGGTCTGTACCGAAGCAACAACAGTATGCGACCGATTGAACCGTCGCGTTGTGATTAGAGCGGTCCGGGGCAATGCCGAAGCCGGGCCCACACAGCTACAAAGCGATAAAGCGGCACCCTTAAAGTAGAAAGTGGTGCTGGAGGAGGCGTAGTCTGTCTATAATGCTATCAACAGATAAGAACAGGAGAATGGAGAGATATCCGAGGCGAATCGGCAGAATACCTCTTGTGGCTATTGCTGTACTGTTCCTATGCTGCCAACCGCAGTCGTGCAGTGATAAGGACAAGGTTAAGAGAGAAGTTGCACCTGTTGTTACCGCAGGCGGCGATAGAACCAAGAAAGAAGCTCCACCGGCAGCTCCTGCAGAAGCGGATAAAATTAAGATAGAGACTGCACCTGCCGCTATACCAGGCTTGGGCGAGGCCGAGAAGAAGGACATGCCTCCGGTCGAAACTAAGATGGCCAAGCCCAAAAAAAAGCGCATGTCTTCGGTCTCGACAGCGTCAACCCAAACCAATAAAAAAACGGTGCCTGTTCTGAACATTCAGGGATACTATGTCGGCATGTCCATCGACGAGGTAAAGCAGATCTTGCGCAAGAGAGGTGTCAAGGCATACCAGACAGGGTATTCGGACTTCTTTGTTTATGAGAGCGAGCCTGATACGGAAATCAGCCTTTCGTTCACGTGCAGTTTGAATCGTTCCGTGCTAAGCACCGTCCAACTGATCACTACATACGAGGCGGCAGATACCGCCGTTGCCGTAGCAAAATACAAGAAACAAATGGTATCGAAGTACGGCAAACCGTCTCTTGCGGAATCCAACGGTGACCAGTTCGCTTACTGCTGGGGACAATGTCAGCGAAAGGCAACAGGGACGAGGCTCGAAGCCAAAACTATGGATGCCACCGAAGGAAAGCGGAAGCTCGTGGCGACCCTTCGGAACGATCATCTCGTACAAGCTTGCGCTGCACAGAGACGAACAAAGATCCTTGCGTGGATAAATCAATGGATTGGAGCAGTTCAGAAATATAAACCAGGCATGACACTGAACGCTGCCCAGAAATCTTATATATCTTTTTATAAGGTCAAACCGGTTGTGGAAGCGGTACCTGCTGAACAATATCCAAAACAAAACATCATAACCTTGACGATCTCCGAGCATGATAACTTCGACACCCTGGATCCCAATCTGCGTGTGTTTGAGGGCGGGGAGCCTGGCCGAATCGTGCTTAAGTTCACCGGAGAGCAGACAGGCCGAGGTGACAGGCTGAACAGTCGCTTATACTACAGTTTCTTTTCGACGACGAGGTTCAAAGGCCAGCACCTTTACAAGAAATTAACAGGGAAGCTCGATCAGTTCTCCAGAACATTCGGCACGCCCGATGAGATCGAAGCGCGGGAGGACAGCATGTATGCACAATGGGTAAGCGGTTCGAGCATCCGGAAGGTGGAGATCTTCGATTCTGGGCTGATTACGTTTGAGCAGTCGGATACTACTCTGCTCGAGGCGTACCGAGACAAGGTCTTCAAGCTGCGAGAGATCTACCGCCGGACGAAATTTGACAAGAATATCTTTTGATCACCGTGGTGCCGGCGGAATTCGGCGATAAGCGACAACCCTACCGTGGCAATATAGAACGATCAGCGAAAAAATATTTTAAGCAGCATCAACGAACATCAATGGACTATCCGGAAGAGGTTTTTTGTGATACGATGCAGGGGAAAAGATAGGCCATGGAAAGAGTGCGTCGGCATTCTAGGAGCGAGGTGCCGGTCTTTCTAACAGGACTGCTGGTGTGCTGTCAACCGTGGTCTGGTTGTTATGCAGGCAAGACTAGGAAAGTGGCCGTACCAGCGACCACGGTCTAAAATAAGGGTCAAGGCCGCTCCTACTTGGCGGCTGGATTTACTGCAGCGCTCGCTGAGAGTTTTTGACTCGGGTTTGATAAACGTTTGAACAATCGGACCTGTCGCTGAAAAAGCCTACAGGGTCTCTGCAATCAGGGACATGAACGAATATACTAGGACCAAGTTCGACAAAGCGTTTTCTTGACATCGGAACGGGATATATCATTCGCCCATCTTTTGGACGTCATTCCTATATCACCTTTCCCGGAGACGAAGCAGCCTATAAATATCATTTTTTTTACGCCTTGCGAAGTCGCGTGGTTTTTTGATTGACAGTTATTCTTCCTATTTGGTATAGTAAAAAATCGTTTATTTTGCAAGGAGTTTTATGTTTCGCCCCTCCCTAGAGGAGTTCAAACAGAAAGCGAAAAAAGGCAATCTCATTCCCGTACACCGCGAGATCCTTGCCGATATGGAAACGCCGGTCTCAGCATTTCTGAGGATCGATGATGGTCGTCATTCCTTCCTCCTCGAAAGCATGGAGGGTGGAGAGAAGTGGGCTCGGTACTCGTTCCTCGGAAGTAGGCCATCGGTCGTGGTCAAGAGCTACGGCCGCAAGGTTGAGATCACCAGAAACGGAAAGAACGAGGAACAAACGTTCGAGCGGGACCCGCTCGAGGCAGTGCAAAACATACTCTCTGAATACAGCCCCGTTCCCGATCCATCGCTGCCGCGTTTTTTCGGAGGCGCTGTCGGCTTCATGGGCTATGATGTGGTCCGTTTTTTTGAGGACCTGCCGAACCGTGAAAAAAGCGGCCTCCATATCCCAGATATCTTCTTCATGATCACCGACACCCTCGTGATCTTTGACAATATTACCCACAAAATCAAGGTTGTGTCGAACGCCCATGTCAATGGGAAATCGGTGACGGCTGCATATAAGGAAGCGACGGAGAAGATCGATGCCCTGGTCAAGAAACTGCAGCAGGGGAAACGTTCAAAGTTCGACGTTCAACGCTCAAGAAAGAAGGCGAAGAAGCACAGGCTCACGTCCAATTTCACCAAAGCACGCTACGAACAGGCAGTGCTCAAGGCAAAGGAATATATCAAGGCGGGCGACATCTTCCAGGTCGTGCCGTCCCAGCGGTTCGAGACGAAAATCAACATAGAACCCTACGAGATCTACCGTGCACTTCGGCTGATCAACCCCTCTCCCTACATGTATTTTCTGCGCTGTGGAGATGTTACGGTAGTCGGCGCTTCGCCGGAGGTAATGGTCAGGCTCGAAGGCGGGAGGATAGACCTCAGACCTATCGCGGGCACGCGCCGCCGTGGTGTGACCGAAGATGAAGACAAAGCGCTTGCTGAGGAACTTCTCGCTGATCCGAAAGAGCGGGCCGAACACATCATGCTCGTTGATCTAGGCAGGAATGACGTTGGCAGGGTGAGCGACCCCGGCAGCGTGAACGTGAGCGAACTCATGGTGATCGAGCGGTACTCTCATGTGATGCATATCGTATCGAACGTACGGGGGACGCTGTCTCGCGGCAGGGATGCCTATGACGTGATCCGTGCGTGCTTCCCGGCGGGCACGGTCTCTGGTGCTCCCAAGATCAGGGCCATGGAGATCATCGACGAGCTTGAACCCACACGGCGCGGGCCATACGCGGGAGCGGTCGGATACTTCGGGTTCTCGGGCAACATGGATACTTGCATCACCATCCGCACGCTCGTCATCAAGGACGGTATTGCGTATATCCAGGCAGGCGGCGGTGTAGTGGCCGACAGCGCACCGGCCGCGGAGTACCAGGAGACGGTGAACAAGGCCAAGGCAATGATGCGTGCTGTGGAGATGGCGGAGAAAGGATTAGATTAGGCATTTGTTTCCCGCAGAGACGCAAAAAATGCTGAAAAAACAAGAATATTACAGATTCGGGATTTAATATCTCAATTTTGCACCCTCTGAGCCCTTGCAAGAGACGATTTTTAGAGGTTCTTTATGCTTTTAATGATCGACAATTACGATTCCTTTACCTACAATCTGGTCCAGTATCTCGGTGAGCTGGGACAGGATATGAAGGTATACCGGAATAATAAGATAACGATTCCCGAGATCGAGAACATGCAGCCTGATCGCATCGTGATCTCGCCTGGACCATGCACGCCCAAGGAGGCGGGTATATCGATCGAGGTGATCAAACATTTTTCCGGCAGGATCCCGATCCTCGGGGTCTGCCTCGGCCACCAGTCGATCGGCGAGGCCTTCGGCGGAGATGTGATCCGCGCACCGTACCTCATGCACGGCAAGACCTCGATGATCTACCATGACAACCAGACCATTTTTGCAGGGCTTCCGAATCCCTTCGAGGCCACGCGCTACCATTCGCTCATCATCAAGCGGGAGACACTGCCAACAGTGCTCGAGGTAACGGCCTGGACCGAGGACGGGATCATTATGGGCGTGCGGCACAAGCAGTTCAAGGTAGAAGGCGTGCAGTTCCACCCCGAGTCCATCCTGACCGGTGCGGGGAAAGAATTGCTCAGGAATTTCCTGAAAATGTAGGGATCTGTAGCCATGAGTTGTCACAGAACTTCATGAAAAAACCTAAAGACTCAGAAGAAATGGATCAAAAGGGAGAATGGAGAAGAAATTAACAGGTCATTTTTTTCCACTTTTTCCAAAATTCCCTTTTCACGTTGAGCTTTTTGATTCGTGTTAATTCCTTGCGACAAGAAGTTCGGAGATTAAATGATCAAGGAAGCTATCGCAAAGGTAGTTGCGAAGACAAACCTCACGGAGGCTGAGGCCGAAGCTGTCATGCGCGAGATCATGCAGGGCGAGGCCACGGACGCACAGATCGCCGCGTACATGGCTGCGCTCCGGATGAAAGGAGAGACCGTGGAGGAGATCACGGGCTCTGCCAGGGCCATGCGCGAAAAGGCTGTCCACGTTAAACTCTCGGCTCCGTACCAAGTGGACACCTGCGGTACGGGCGGCGACATGGCGCACACGTTCAATATCTCGACCACGGCGGCTTTCGCCATCGCCGGTGCAGGTGTCACCGTGGCTAAGCACGGTAACCGTTCCGTATCGAGCAAGAGCGGAAGCGCCGATGTTCTCCAGGCGCTCGGCATCGATATAGAGATCCCCTCATCCCGGGTGGAGGAGTGTCTGCAGACGGTAGGTATCGGATTTCTGTTCGCGCCGCTCTTGCATCAGGCCATGAAGTATGCGATCGGGCCGCGGCGGGAGATCGGCATCCGCACCATTTTCAACGTCCTCGGTCCTCTCACGAACCCTGCGGGCGTGAAGTCACAGATCATGGGGGTGTATTCCGCCGATCTGACAGCGCCGTTGGCCCGGGCCCTCGGCAATCTCGACGCAACGCATGCGTTCGTCGTGCACGGGATGGACGGGTTGGACGAGATCACCGTCACCGACCGGACAAAGGTCTCCGAGTTCAAAGACGGTGCGGTGAGGGACTTTTTCATTCATCCTTCGGACTTCGACTTCCCCGTGGGGAAGTCCGGGGACCTGCGTGGCGGCGATGCAGCGGACAACGCCAGGATCACTCTTGACGTTCTCAAGGGACAGAAGGGGGCGCGTCGCGATATCGTGCTTCTGAACGCCGCCGCCGGACTCGTGGCATCGGGAAAGGCATCTTATTTTAAAGAAGGCATCGAACTCGCAACTGAATCGATCGATTCCGGGGCAGCTCTCAAAAAGCTCGAGATGCTGAAGGCGTTTACGAATAGACTCTAAGGAGCAGGGTAAGGACGCGTCGCGCCGTGTCCCTGCGGCAACGATACAGTAACGGAATGATTTTAGACGAGATCATCGCGCATAAAAAAGAAGAACTGGCGGAGACAAAACTTCGGGTACCATTTTCTGATCTTAAGGCAAAAGCATTGGATGCGGGACCGACCCGGGGGTTTGAGGAATCGCTCTCCGCTAAGGGGGAGATCCGACTTATCGCTGAGGTAAAGAAGGCATCACCGTCAAAAGGCGTGATCCGCGAGGATTTTGATCCTGTGGACATTGCGAAGATTTATGCAACGTCGGGAGCCTCATGCATATCGGTGCTGACGGAAAAAAAGTACTTCCAGGGAAAGCTCGAATACCTCGATCAAATCCGGTCGGCTGTCGAGCTTCCGCTTCTGCGCAAGGATTTCATCATCGAAGAATACCAGATCTATGAGGCACGTGCGGCGGGTGCCGATGCGTTGCTCCTGATCGCGGCCTGTCTTGATCGAGGTCAGATCCAGGACTTTCTCGGTATTACCGCGGAGCTTGGTCTCGATGTTCTCGTCGAGTCGCATACATACAAGGAACTCGACCGGGCGTTGCTGGCAGGCGCTTCGCTCGTGGGCGTCAACAACCGGGACCTCTCAACGTTCAGTGTGAGTCTGCAGACCACGATCGATCTCTTACAAGATATTCCTGATGATCGCACGGTAGTGAGTGAGAGCGGGATCAAGACGCGGGGGGACGTGCTCACACTGCAGAAGGCCGGTGTGGACGCAATTCTAGTAGGCGAGAGCCTGATGCGGGAAAAGGATGTCGGGAGGAAAGTGAAGGAACTTTTGGGAAAGGATTAATCTTTGCCACGGAAGGACAGAGATTACAGAGGAGCACGTTGAGAGCAATGGTAAGACTCAGGTGAACACTGAATAAACGGATATAGGACGAATCTTTAAACGGTAATCTTGAATTTATCTCTTATCTCTGTGTATTCTGCTCCTCTGTGGCGGAACTAAAGAATATGATTAAAATAAAAATCTGTGGCATAACCAATATAGATGATGCGCTCCATGCGGCTGAACTCGGAGCCGATGCGCTGGGATTCAATTTCTACAAGAAGAGCCCGCGTTACATCGCACCGGAAAAAGCATCTGAGATCATCACTCAGTTGCCCCCTTTTGTCGTGCCCGTCGGCATATTTGTGAACGAGCGTGAGGAGAAGATACGAGACATCCAATTCACGACGGGTATAAAGATCCTTCAGCTTCATGGAGACGAACGTCCTGAGTTCTGTGCGCGGTTCGGCTTCGGAAGCCGTGTGATCAAGGCGTTTCAGGTGAAAGACCGTGAAAGTCTCAAACATATGGTGCAGTACCGGGTAAGCGCTTTTCTCCTCGACAGCTACCGGGAAAGTCTGCGGGGAGGCACGGGCGTAACGTTCGACTGGCACCTGGCTGTCGTGGCCAAGACGTTCGGCAGGGTGATCCTTGCCGGCGGGCTCACGCCCGAGAACGTTGTCGAGGCAGTGAAGCTCGTACAGCCGTATGCGGTGGACGTGGCAGGCGGTGTTGAGAATGGCAAGGGAATCAAGGACCATGCAAAGATCAAAAAATTTATTGTAGAAGTCCGGAGGGCATCTCGGCCATGAGCATCCCGGATAAAAAGGGACATTTTGGAATCTACGGCGGGAAGTTTGCTCCGGAAACGCTGATGCCTGCGCTTGCCGAACTCGAGGCCGCTTACCTCGCGGCGAAGAAAGACAAGGAGTTCCAGACCGAACTCGAGTTTTATTTTCGCGAGTTCATTGGCCGTCCCACCCCGCTTTATTTTGCAAAACGGCTCTCAGAACATCTGGGCGGTGCGAAGATCTATCTGAAACGCGAGGACCTCTGCCACACGGGCGCTCACAAGATCAATAATTCACTCGCACAGGTTTTGCTCGCCAGACGCATGGGGAAAACCCGCGTCATCGCCGAGACGGGTGCCGGACAGCACGGCGTTGCCACGGCAACGGCGGCCGCCATGTTCGGCCTGGACTGCGAGGTCTACATGGGCACCGACGATGTGGCTCGCCAGTCACTGAACGTCTTCCGCATGAAGCTCCTCGGCACCGTGGTCCGTCCGGTGGATATCGGCAGCAAGACTCTCAAGGACGCGATTAACGAGGCCATGCGCGATTGGATCACGAACGTGGCGAACACGCATTACGTGCTGGGGACGGTCTTCGGCCCCCACCCCTTCCCTCTGATGGTACGCGACTTCCAGTCCGTCATCGGCCGCGAGGCAAAGAAACAGATCATGAAGTTCGAAGGCCGGCTACCGGACTGCCTTGTCGCCTGTGTGGGCGGAGGATCGAACGCCATGGGTCTGTTTCATGAATTCCTTGATGACCCATCGGTGAAGATGTACGGCATCGAGGCAGGCGGTCTCGGCATCGAACCGGGAAAACATGCGGCGCGGTTCGCCGGCGGCTCCCTCGGCATTCTTCAAGGTTCGAAAACATTCGTTCTTCAGGATGAACAGGGACAGATAGAACTGACACACTCAGTATCGGCAGGTCTGGACTATGCCGCTGTCGGTCCGGAGCATGCGTTCTATCACGATTCAGGCCGTATCGAATATTCGTATGCCATCGACGAAGAAGCCATGGAGGCATTCGATCTCCTGTCCCGTCTCGAGGGCATCATCCCGGCTCTCGAAAGTGCCCATGCCGTGGCCTACTGTCTTAAGCTCGCTCCCGCGCTCAGCAAGGACAAGATAATCATCGTCAACCTTTCAGGCCGAGGCGATAAGGACGTAATGCATGTGGCAAAGATCAGGGGAGTAGAGCTGTAAAAATAAATTTTAAAAATCAAAGTTCGCAAATTGAAATTATGCATAGAATAAAAAATACGTTCAACCGACTGATGAAAAGAAATGAAACCGCACTCATCCCGTATATTATGGCGGGAGACCCCGATCTCGCCACCACAAAAACTCTCATCCTCGAGATGGAAAAGGCGGGGTGCGATATAATCGAGCTAGGCGCACCTTTTTCCGATCCCTTGGCAGACGGGCCGACGATCCAGAAGGCGGCGATAAGGTCGCTCAGGAACCATACGAGCGTATCCGATGTCCTCAGCCTGGTTGCCGATGTCCGCAAGGAAAGCAAAATACCGCTCATCCTCATGACCTATTACAATCTTGTCTTCAAGTATGGAGAAGAGCGCTTTGTAAACGACGCGGTGTCCGCAGGATTGGATGGGATAATCCTTCCCGATCTCCCGCCAGAAGAGGCAGGGACTTTGATCCCACCGGCAAAGAAGTCAGGACTGGACACCATCTTTCTCCTTGCGCCCACCAGCACCGGTGAGCGGATGAAGCTTGTATGCAAGGTATCACAGGGGTTTGTCTATTACGTTTCGCTTACCGGAGTTACGGGAGCAAGGGCAGGAGTTCAGAGTTCCATCCAGGACTCACTGAAAAAGATTAAACAAGTAACGGACAAACCCGTTGCCGTTGGCTTTGGCATCTCGACGCCTGACCAGGCCGCCCAGGTGTCGCTCTGGGGAGCGGACGGGGTAATTGTAGGCAGCGCCCTCGTAAAGGTGATCGAAGAGAATATCGGGTCACCGGAGCTCATAGTTAACGCTGTAGCTTTCGTGAAGGCACTTAAACAGGGGGTGCTTGCAGGACATGGCAAGCCGTAATGCCGATTCGGGCCGTCCATCAGGGAGAAACGCAGCAGCAGATGCCGAAACGCTCCTTGCCAATTGCTCCCCCAGGGCAATCCCCGCCTGACAAGCATCTCATAATTTCGTAATGTCCGACCACGAGATTTTCCCGCATGGAGTTTTAAACTTGCTCTTGATAAGGCCTTTCTGAAAACGTTTGAGACTATCGATATCCCTATGAGCGGGAGAGAGGCCGGAACGACAATCAAGAAAATATGACGATACGAAAAGAGAACGATGAGGGTTTACTCGTAACGTCCCATCTTCGTTACATTGCAATCTTTTTATCCGCGAGTTCAATGAGCAGGCTCACTGCTTAGGATGGTGGCTGTTACCATCTCTCGAATTTCACAAAGGATTCGGAAGGATGGCGTAGTCGCATGAGAGTACTTGGTTTAAAAACAGAAGCGGCCGCTGGGAAGATAGACGGCAGGTATTCTTGAGAGACGGAGCTGAATCAATATGAAACTGAAAACCGGGAAATGGGCAGGTATCACTATCGCCCTTATGGTCGCCGTTACGCTTTCTGTTTTGCACCTCGTGAACTTCAGTTTTTTCGAGATTCTGGAGCAGAAGACGCTTGATATGAGGTTCCTCATTCGCGGGACGATTGCGCCGGGACCGGAGACCGTGATTGCAGCCATTGATGAGAAGAGCATCAACAAGCTCGGCCGCTTCCCGTGGCCCCGTTCGGTCTGGGGACGCGTCGTGGACCGTCTCACGGAAGAAGGAGCGAAGGTGATCGTGTTCGATGTGTTCTTCACGGAGCCGGAGAACGTGGATTCGGATGATCTGTTCCAAAAGGCCATCATACAGAGCGGCCGCGTGATACTGCCGATCGTGTTCGATTTTACCGAGCAGGGTTATAAGGAATCGGGCTTTACCGACAAGAAGCTGGATTTCATGACCCCTTCAGCCTATTCCGTGTTTAAGAACACCGACGAGCCGTTCCATCCGTTCGAGGCAAAGATGGTGCTGCCAACACTTTTGCGGTTTTCATCGGTTGCCAATTCCGTCGCCCATATCAATATGGTCCCTGACAGCGACGGGACCCTCAGGTGGGAACTGCTCGCGATAGGATACAAGGGTGATTACTATGCCCCCATCGGGCTCCAGGCCGCTTGGCTCTATCGCGGCCTGAAGAAAGAAGATCTCGCGCTCGACTTCAAGGGTGCCGTGCACCTCGGGAATACGACCATCCCCACCGACGGACACGGCCGTATGCTGATCAATTATCGCGGCCCGAACGGAACGTTCCCGGTATACTCCATCTCCGATATTCTGGACAGGACAACACCTGCCGGAAGGTTCAAGGACAAGATCGTGCTCATCGGCGCCACGGCCCTCGGTATCTATGACCTGCGCGTTACACCGTTTTCACCCAACATGGCAGGGATCGAGAAGCATGCGAGCGTGGTGGACAATATCCTGCACGGCGATTTCATCTACCGCACCGATGCATCGGTCGTATGCCTCATCTTCCTGTTCGCGGTCGCGCTGGGAATCTTCATCCCCCGGTTCGGGGCCAAAGCTGGCGCCGCCCTGTTCCTCGTGATGCTGGCCGGCTATGCGGGTACCGTGTACTGCCTCTTCGTGACCAAGGGCATATGGTTCAACCTCGTCTATCCCGCGTCCGCTCTCTTCTTCGGCTACACGAGTCAGACCGCCTATCGGTTCTTTACGGAAGAGCGCCGCGCCCGGGACATTCGTAAAATGTTCTCAAGCTATGTGTCGAAGCGGATCGTGGATGAGCTAATCAGAGATCCAAGCAAGGCAAAGCTCGGCGGTGAGCGAAAGGAGATCACGGTTCTCTTTTCCGATATTCGCGGCTTCACCTCGTTCTCGGAAAAGCATGAGCCTGAAGAGGTAGTGTCAATCCTGAACGAGTACCTCGGCGCGATGACGAACATCGTGTTCGAATATGAAGGTACGCTCGACAAGTTCGTAGGAGACGCTGTGATGGCGCTCTGGGGTGCACCCGTGGGCCAGCCGGACCATGCGGAGCGAGCGGTCCGGTGCGCTGTCGCAATGATCGAAAAGCTTGAAGAACTCCAGAAAAAGTGGACCGCTGAGGGAAAGACGGCGCTCGATATCGGAATCGGCATTAACACGGGAGACATGGTCGTCGGCAACATGGGCGCCGAAGGCAAAAAGATGGATTACACGGTGATCGGCGATAACGTCAACCTGGCAGCACGGGTAGAGGGCTTGACAAGACAGTATAATAATCATATCATTATTACGGAGTTCACCTATAACAGGGTAAAAGACATCGTGAAAGTGAACGAACTGGGATCAGTGACCGTGAAGGGCAAGCAGCACCCCGTCGTGATTTATGATCTTGTAGGAATGAAGGAACAGGGTTCCAACTACAAAACACGAATATCTGAACCCAGAAGCACGACTGCTTTAGAATAAAAATTCAAAATTATGAAGATACAAATTCAGGATTTGTTCAGGATTCATGGTCCCGAGATCTGCACGTGTTTGAGTAAGAGGGGTGAATGAAGGTAAGGGTACTGGGCTGCTCGGGTTCTGAGACGATAGGCCATATGCCTCCGGGTTTCCTCGTGAATGACGTGATGATGCTGGATGCGGGTACGATCACGGCGGCACTGAGTACCGATGCCATGAGCAAAATAACCGATGTCCTGATCAGTCATACTCACCTTGATCATATTAAAGCACTCCTGTTCCTGGCAGACAACATCGTCGGCCATGTCAGGAAGCCGGTGAACATACGGACGACTCCCAAAGTGATCGACGCAATCAGGAAGCATCTGATGAACGACATAATCTGGCCGGACTTCACCAAGATTCCGACTTCCAGAAATCCTGTCCTTGCCTATAAGCCGATGCAGGTGGGAACACCGGTAAAGATAGCCGGACTTACCGTAAAGGCCATCCCCATGAAGCACGCTGTTCCTACCGTCGGGTTCCTGGTGGACGATGGAAAAGCTTCGATACTGTACAGCGCCGATACAGGGCCGAATGAGGGGCTCTGGAAAGAGGCTGCCAAGGCGATTAATCTTAAAGCGATCATTGTGGACACATCGTTTCCGGACAGCTTCGAGATGATCGCCGATGCGAGCGGTCACTTTACACCGGCTCGGCTCCACAAGGATCTTAAAAAAGCAAGCCTCGACAACAGCGTGCCGCTTTATATTTACCACATAAAGCCGGTTCACCATAACAAGGTGATCGCCGAGCTCCGCGCCCTGGGCAGAAAAAACGTGAAAATTCTGCGGGAAGGGAAGACATACATATTTTGAAATTCAAAATGCAAAGCACGACATCCGGACTTAGAATCTAATTTGAATAAGGAGAATCATGGCCTGGTTTAAAAAGGAACGACCTGAAAGCAATGCTCCCGAGGCCCCCCCCAAGAAAATCAAGATACCCGAAGGGCTCTGGGTGAAGTGCGACAACTGCAAAGAGATCATCTATCGCAAAGAGGTGGACAAAAACTATAAAGTATGTCCCAAGTGCGACTACCACTTCCGTATTTCGGCATCAGAACGGCTTCCCTATCTTGTTGATGAGGGCAGCTTTCTAGAGGTGGAGGACGGCCTTTCGCCGAAGGATTTTCTCGGATTCAAAGACTATAAAGACAAGCTCAAGAGCAGCCGCAAGAAGACCGGGCTCAAGGATGCGATCATCTCCGGCGAGGCAAAGATCGGAGGCAGGCCCGTGTCGCTTGTAATCATGGATTTCAACTTCATGGGCGGCAGCATGGGTTCGGTGGTGGGCGAGAAGATCGCTCGGGCCGTGGAGCGGGCGATCGAGAAAAAGGCCCCCTTTGTATCAGTGGCTTCATCCGGTGGCGCAAGGATGCAGGAAGGGATTCTCTCGCTCATGCAGATGGCCAAAACCTCGGCAGCCGTGGCCCGGCTCGGGGAAGCCGGGCTGCCGTTCATCTCCGTGCTCACGGATCCAACGTTCGGAGGGGTAACGGCGAGCTTTGCCATGCTCGGTGACATCATTATCGCCGAGCCCAAGAGCCTGATCGGTTTTGCCGGTCCCCGAGTTATCGAGCAAACGATCAAGCAGCAGCTGCCGGCCGGGTTCCAGAGAGCGGAGTTCCTCCAGGAGCACGGTATGATTGACATGATCGTTCCCCGGCGGGAGATGCATGCCATGCTGGGGAAGGTTTTAGAGTTCTTTTCCGAGTAATTGCTGTGGTAATGGATTACAGCGCACGTCTCGTCAGCGGCAAGGCGGGGGCTGAAGATTGCATGGGAGAAATAGCGAAAATCATCATCATGATCGGAGTTGTGCTTGTCCTCGTCGGCCTCGCAATTCTTTTTCTCCAGAAGGTTCCTTTTCTGGGCAAGCTTCCAGGTGATATCCTGATTAAAAATAAGAATTTCACGTTCTATTTTCCGCTTAGCACGAGTATCGTCGTCAGCATCATCATCTGTCTCATTCTGTATCTCATAAGCAAGTTCAGGTAGGATGGTAATGCCATAAAATTCCTGCCTCTCCATGCCTGCGTACTCTATGGAACATCCATCAGGAACAGGTATGCATGATTCCGTTATAAAAAGGTCTGCACTCCTTGTCGCCACACTCGCGTCCTTTTTGACCCCCTTCATGGTCTCTTCGATCAACATTGCGCTCCCCGCCATCGGAGAGGAATTCAAGATGAGCGCGGTCCTCATGAGCTGGGTTCCGACATCCTATATTCTAGCCGCGGCCATGTTCCTTGTCCCCTTCGGCCGGATCGCTGATATATACGGACGGAAGCGAATATTCGCGTACGGCATGTGGATATTCACTATTTCCTCGTTTCTGCTTGCATTTTCAACCTCTGCTGCGGTGCTCATCACGCTCCGGGTTCTTCAGGGTTTCGGGAGCTCAATGATCTTTGGGACCGGCATGGCGATTCTAACCTCCGTGTTCCCGGCAGAGGACCGCGGCCGGGTGCTCGGGATCAACGTAGCGGCCGTGTATCTGGGGCTCTCTCTTGGCCCGGTCTTCGGTGGCTTCCTCACCTATCAGTTCGGGTGGCGCAGCATCTTCCTCGTCAATGTGCCACTCGGGATCTTTGTAATATATTTTGTCTCCACGAAATTGAAGCATGAGTGGTCGGAAGCACAGGGCGAAAAGTTTGATCTGGCCGGCTCTATCATCTATAGCGCGATGCTCGTCGCGCTCATGTATGGGTTCTCTCTTCTGCCGGCAGGGCGGGGGATTGCCTTCATCATTGCAGGCGTTTCCGGTGTCGTGCTGTTCGTTCTCCGGGAGATGAAGGCGGCGAGTCCGCTCCTGAACATGAACCTGTTCTTCCATAACACGGCCTTCGCCTTTTCTAACGTCGCTGCGCTGATCAACTATAGCGCAACGTTCGCTGTCACGTTTCTCCTGAGCCTCTATCTGCAATACATCAAAAGTTTTACTCCACAGCATGCCGGTATGATCCTTATCTCTCAACCTGTTGTGATGGCAGTATTTTCACCGTATGCTGGCAGGCTTTCTGATAAAATAGAACCAAGGGTTGTCGCGTCCGCCGGGATGGGATTAACTGCAGCGGGACTCTTCCTGTTCACGTTCCTTGGCTGGGACACGCACCTCGGCCTCATCATCACGGGCCTCGTGCTGCTGGGGTTCGGCTTTGCTCTTTTTTCATCGCCGAATACGAACGCCGTCATGAGTTCCATTGATAAGCGTTTCTACGGTGTGGGTTCTGCGACGCTCGGCACTATGCGCCTGACCGGTCAGATGCTGAGTATGGGGATCGTGATGGTCGTTTTTGCGCTCCACATCGGGAGCGTGCGCATCACTCCGGAATACTATACGCTCTTTATGACGAGCATGAAAACGGCGTTCATGATTTTCGCTTCCCTCTGCTTTGGCGGGATTTTCGCATCGCTCGCGAGGGGAAAGGTGAGGTGACGTATGGACCGCAGGAAATTCTTAAAATTGACGGCTCTAGCAGGCGTTGGACTCTCGATTCCGCAGGGCCTGAACGTATTCGCGGAAGCCGCCGAGGCGTCTGCGCCGCCTGACCTTGTCGTTGCGCATGGCGCATCTCCAGAACAGATCGTGAAGGCCGCCATTGACGCGATGGGAGGCATCAAGAAGTTCATCTCGCGCGGAGACATCGTGATTATCAAGCCGAACATCGCCTGGGACCGGACGCCTGAGCAGGCAGGGGACACGAATCCCGAAGTGGTTGCTGCTGTGGTCAAGCTCTGCTTCGAGGCAGGAGCTAAGAAGGTGAAGGTCTTTGACAGGCCGGTGAATGATCCGCGTCGGTGCTATGTCCAGAGCGGCATCGCGCCGGCTGCCGCTGCCCTGGGCGCCGATGTTGACTATGTGGATGAGCGCAAATTCAAGGATATGGCAATCAATGGAGAAGCCCTCAAGTCGTGGCCGCTCTACAGCGAGGTATTTGAGGCCGATAAAGTAATCAACATCCCCATCGCAAAACACCACGGGCTAGCGAAGCTCACCATGTCCATGAAGAACTGGATGGGTGTGATGGGCGGGTCTCGGCGACAGATCCACCAGAAGCTGGACGAGAGCCTCGTGGACCTCTCGATGAAGATCAAACCAACGTTCACGATCCTTGATGCTGTGCGCATACTTACGGCCAATGGCCCGCAGGGCGGAAGCCTCGCGGATGTGAAGAGGCTCGATACGGTCATTGTGGGCATCGACCCGGTCGCAATCGACTCTTACGGTGCAACGCTCTTCGGTATGAAAGGGAACGATCTCGGGTATGTTCGGATCGGCGACAAACTTGGCTTAGGAAAAATGAATTTAAACAAGCTGAAGATTAGAAAGATACAGGTTTAGACGGATTGGACAAAAACTTGTTATTTTATGTTGCCATTGCGAGCGCTCAGGACGAGTGCGGAAAACTGGCATCCAAACTTTCTTGTAGCGTCGTCGCCCGCTCTCGTCGGAGGTAGTGTATTGTTTTCATGATTGAGAAAGAATATGCGTCTCTTTACCATTCAAAATCTTCGCAGAATCACACAGGGACTAATCCTTATATTATTCCTCTTTCTGTTCATTCAGACAGAATCCAAGGGGAATGATGATCTCGGCTATCCAGTCCGGCTCTTTCTGGATTTTGACCCGCTCATCTTCGTGACCACGATCCTGTCCGCGCATGCTGCAGCGAAGGCTTTTTATCTTTCGATTATCACCATTGGCATCACGATAATTTTCGGCAGGGTTTTCTGCGGCTGGGCTTGCCCGCTCGGCACGCTCAATAACCTCGTAGGCTCTGTCAGGAAAAAAGCGGCAGCCCATCGGGGCAGGGATTGGTACCGGGTCAAGTATTTTATTCTCATCGGCATCATCTCCTCGGCCGTATTCACGCTCCAGCCCGCCGGGTTAATGGATCCGCTCTCGCTCGTCATACGATCATTCTCCGTTAGCGTATTTCCTCTGTTCAATTACGGCGTCAGGGCTGTTTTCGACACTCTGTTCAGCTTAAATCCGTTCGGCATTGCGGTCGTCACGGAACCGCTGTACTCGGTCCTGAAGAAGACCGTTCTCACCTTCGAGCAGTCCTTCTATAACCAGAATGTGTTCATCGGGGTCATATTCTTCGTTATTCTCGGCCTGAACCTTATCGAGAAACGGTTCTGGTGCAAGTACCTCTGTCCCCTTGGCGCTTTCCTCGGCCTTTTTTCGCGCCTTTCGGTCCTTAAACGGTCGGTGAGCGAGGATTGCACGGGATGCGGAGCCTGTGCCACGGTTTGCCAGGGCAGTGCATCGCCGGACCAGAAGGAGAAATGGAAGGACACGGAATGCCTTTACTGCTGGAACTGCGATGACATCTGCCCGCAGAACGCGGTGAGCTTCGGCTTCAGTAAAAAAAAGGCGTCAGTAGCCATGGACCTCGGCAGAAGACGGATCATCACATCGGCGTTCACCGGAATAGTCGCGGTGCCACTTCTCCGCGCAACGCCCCTATCGAGAGCAAACTCTCAGAACCCTGGCCTTATAAGGCCGCCGGGATCTCTTAAGGAGAAGGAGTTCCTCAAACGGTGTGTAAAATGCGGCGAATGCATGAAGGTCTGCATCACAAACGGGCTCCAGCCGACGCTGTTCGAGGCTGGCGTTGAGGGAATCTGGTCGCCAATGCTTGTGCCGAGGATCGGGTATTGTGAATACCGCTGCACGCTCTGTGGACAGGTCTGCCCCACAGGCGCGATCAAACGTCTGCAACTTGAGGAAAAAGCCAAGGTCAGGATAGGTCTCGCCATGATCGATAAGGGCCGTTGTCTGCCATGGGCCCATGCGAGGCCGTGCATCATGTGCGAGGAAGTATGCCCTACACCAAAGAAGGCCATCTGGTTCGAGGAAGTGCGAGTGCGCGATCGCCAGGGGAAAATCGTGATCCTGCAACAGCCACACGTAGACCTGGAGCTTTGCATTGGCTGCGGGATTTGCGAATCGAAGTGCCCTGTGCTCGGAAGGCCAGCGATCTATGTGTCAAGCGTAGGAGAGAGCAGGTCAAGGGAGAATCAACTGCTCCTGACCTGATTTCTTAGTCTTTGACAGCCGATACTGAAGGATTTCCCGAAGCATGCTTTATGGTGAGTGAAAAACCGGGTTTACGTTCAGTATAAATTATTTATGTCGTTAATACCGATACCGCCATTTCCGCGGTGTTCCTTCGCCACGACCAATTTATGTAGTTTCCGCTCTTGCCAAAATACGCCATAAAACTACTTGTAAAAAATACGTGATTAATAATATAATCTGATGCAATATGATTAAAAGCATCAATGTGAAAATATTATGATAACAGAAGACTATCTTCCCTGTGCCACACCCGGTTGTAAGAATACTCCCAGTGATATTACGGCGAAGACTGGGCACGCAATATGTGAATATCAATTGCGGTATAATCCGCGATTTACTCTAAACCTGGAATGTGATGTATGCGGAAGTCGGACAAAGTATACCGATGAGCAAATTATCAGTCTCCTCCCTCCGGAGGCCCGTCCGAAGCCATTGCCCCACGACTACTTCTGGGCATTTATCCTGCTTGAATTGGATACATGGAAAGGTGGTGATAACCGTATATTTGTGGGCGACCGGGTGCTCGTACAGCGATTACATACCGAACCGAACAGAGCGTGGTATGGTACCCTTAAATCGACGTCTCCCTATGCTCCATCACTGAAAAATGGGAACTACGTAAAGGGTACACCAAAGGGAAAGTACGAACTATGCCTTTTTGTTATAGAGGATGGGACCCCGAATCCCATTCCGCGTCCCTCACCAATTCCTCGAACCAGCAGTTTTGGTATGTTCTTATCACCCAAACAGAATGACGATGAACTGTTGTGCGCAAATGTATTTTGCAGTAATCCCTCGTGTAATCACATCTATAGCACTATGACGTATAAAAAATATAAGGAATTAGCCAGGCGGGACCTCGAGCATGCACACTTATTTGATAAGGACGTGTCGCCAATAGTGATGCTCCAGTGTGATGTTTGTGGAATCGCTCGAATTGTTGATGAGCAATCGTTTGATGGTCTTTTTAAAGAAAAATAAATAATACCAAGATATCAATATCGTATTGAGTCATAGCCGAGCTCCCCAAAAAGCAATGTCGGCTGAATGATGCCATTATTTGTTCAAATGACGGCTTATCGGTCCCCCTCAGACGCGTTACTATATTCGCGTTTATTTTTTCCTAAATGATTGTTTGAACCCCTTCACGATCTCCTTCACCTTGTTCACGATTGCCTGTTTAGAGATTTCCTCGTAATCCAGGAGCTCATCCGGCTTGCCGCTCTTCGGCATCCTACGCACGGCGAGCGAATACACAGGAGCCAAATGGCCCGCGAGCGCACTGGCTACGGCTTCACCGATCCCTCCCTCGGCAAAATGATCTTCTACCGTGATGATCGCGCCGGTATCGCTTGCCGCTTGCGTGAGTGTCGACATGTCCACAGGCTTCACGCTGTAGAGGTCAATCACCCGGATTAGGATTCCCGCAGCCTTCAATACTTCATACGCCTTCAGCGCTTCGTGAACCGTTATGCCTGCTGCCACTACCACAGCCACGTCAGACTGGTTCGATTTTAATATCTTGCTGCCGCCCGTTCGGAACACCTCATCGTTCCGGTAAAGGATCGGCAATTCCTTTCTCGTCGTCCGCAGGTAAGAGATCCCCTTATGCTCCGCCATCACCTCAACGAGCTTTTCCGTGGATACGGCATCCGAGGGATAGAATACCACGCTGTCCAGGATAGTCCTGAACATGGCGATGTCCTCGAGGCCCATCTGGGACGAACCATCTTCGCCGATGGACACACCTGCGTGGGACCCGCAAAACTTGATGTTCGCGTGCGAATACTGGCTCATCCGTATCTGGTCAAAGGCGCGGGTCAGAAACGCGGCAAAGGTCGAAACAAAGGGCGTCTTGCCGCGGATCGAGAAACCGAGGGCCGTGCCGACCATGTTCTGTTCGGCAATGAACATCTCGAAGAAACGGCTGGGATATTTCGTCTTGAATATATCGGCATAGGTGGAATTGCTCACCTCCGCGTCCAGCACCACCATGTCAGGGACCTCGGGGAAAATGCGCTCGAGCGCCGTGCCGTAGGCATGGCGGGTGGCCACTGGCTTCGCAGGATCGAACGAAACCGGTTTCGCCTTCTCGCTCGCACGTACAGAAGGGTACGCGTTGTCCGGCTTCGCTATTTCACCTCTTAGCGATTTGTTGATCTCACCAAGTTCCTCGAGCGCTCGAGCAAGCTCGTCTTTTTTGAGAGGTTTGCCATGCCAGCCGTTCTTATCCTCGATGAAGGATACCCCTTTGCCTTTTATGGTCCTGGCAATGACCATGGCAGGTTTATCCTTGGACTGAAGGGCCTGCTTATAGGCAGTCAATATCTGGGGGAAGTGATGCCCGTCGATGACGATCGGCTCCCAGCCAAAAGACGACACCCGCTCTTTATACACAGAGAGATCATGGCCGTACATGGTTTCTCCGCGCTGTCCAAGCCGATTCACATCAATGATGCCGATGAGATTGTCGAGCTTGTAGTAAGCGGCGATCTCCATTGCTTCCCACTGCGAGCCTTCTGCCATCTCGCTATCCCCCAGCAGCACATAGGTCCTGTACGGCAGCTTGTCGATGTACTTTGCGTTCATGGCCATGCCTACGCCTATCGAGAGCCCCTGTCCCAGGGAGCCGGTCGCGGCTTCCGTATAACGGAAGGCTAGCGTCGGGTGCCCTTCAAGGGGACTGCCGAACTTCCTGAAGCTCATGAGCTCCTTTTCCGTGATCTTGCCCGCTGCGGCCCAAAGGGAATAGAAGAGGGGAGATGCATGCCCCTTGGAAAAGATCAGCCGGTCATTGTTCGGATAGCGAGGGTTGTCGAGATCATATTTGAACGTCCCACCGAACAGGAGTCCGGCCATCAGGTCCGCGGCGGACAGAGACGAGGTGGGATGTCCCGAGCCTGCCTCAGTGGACATGACGAGGCTGTAGTAGCGGATGAGTTTGGCGATTGATTCTAGGTTATTCATGAGAACCTCCCGATTCCTTGGACAGGATTAAAAACGCAGGGATCAAAAACAACAGGGGAAACGGGTAGCATGGAAGTAAAGAGAGGATGATAAACAGAAATGCCTTTATGGTCCCAAATCTCCACTTCCACCTGCCTTCCTTCTTTAATCATTATGCCCCTATATCCAGTAATACTATTAATAAAAATTAATTCAGCCCCTGCACTAACTTCTGAATTATTTGTATCAGCGGTACAGGATACACTCCGAGCCAAACAAGGAGGACCGTGAGTCCCGCGAGCACAGCGCTCCCCGAGAGTGACAGTCTCGGCGTTTCGGTCGTTTCCTCTTCGCCGCTGGTGTACATGGGGATAATTATGCGCAGATAATAATACAATCCAAGAGCGCTATTCACTGCAAGGATGATTACCAGGAGCCAGAGACCTGACCCTACACCTGCCGCAGCGACATAGAATTTCCCGACGAACCCTGCCGTCAGTGGAATGCCTGCCAAGGAGAGCAGCATGGCAGTGAAGACGCCAGCAAGCCAGGGTCTGCGCCAGGCAAGGCCGCGGTAATCATCAATGCTGTCCGCATCCCTGTCCTTTTCTGATAAAACCGTGACAACACCGAAAGCGCCGAGGGAGGTAATGAAATATGCGCTCAGGTAAAATGCCGCTGCGGTCGCGGCCATGGTGCCGCTTGCAAGCAGTGTCACCAGGAGATAGCCGAGGTGCGATATAGAAGAGTATGCCAAAACGCGCTTGACATTGCTTTGGAAGAGGGCTAGCAAATTGCCGGTGAACATCGAAGCAATGGCAATGATGGTGAAGATCACGACTATCGGCCCGGAGATAGGGACTCCCACCATTCTGAAATAGCGCAGAACGACGGCGAAGACGGCTCCTTTCGAGACCGTAGACACGAATGCAGTTACCGGAGCAGGTGCTCCTTCATACACATCAGGAGTCCAAAGGTGGAACGGCACAACGGCCAGTTTGAAACCCAGTCCAACGATGATCATCGCAAGGCCGGCTGTGAACGACAGGCCGCAAGCCCCTGGGGATGCGGCACGGGCAGCGATTTGGGTAAAGTCCATGCTGCCAATCTCAGCATAGACCAGTGCCATACCGAAGAGGATGAACGCAGACGATAACGCGGCGAGGATCAGATATTTAACGCCCGCCTCTATACTTCTGTCGCTATGACGCAGATAGGCGACCAAAGCATAAAGCGATACGCTCAGGATTTCGACCCCCATAAAGAGCGAGGCAAAATGCATGCTTCCGGCGAGAACGATGCATCCGAGTGTTGCGAGGAGAAGGAGCAGATAGAATTCTTCGCGGTGGCCTTCGTGAATTTCAAGATAAGAATAGGAAAGTGCGGCAACGGCAAAGCTCGCGACGAGGATCAATCCTGTGTAAAAGAGCCAATAATGGTCGAGGATAAGCAGCGGAGTTATCCTGCGCGGCGTCATGGGAAAGACCACAGTAAGAGAGGCCCCGGCAAGGGCAAGTCCTGCAAGGGTCAGGACAGCCGTAAGTTTGTGATCCCGGAAGACGGCGATCACTAACATGACCACAATTACGGCAGTGCCGATGACGATGAACGGCAGAAGCGCGGAGAGATCAGAAACATTCATTGCACTCCTCCTCGTTCCGGTGTTTGGGACGACGAGTCGCCGCGCGCGATATTGTTCAATGCCTGCTCTGACATGTTCAAGAAGGACTGTGGGTAAAGACCTATCCAGAGTATTGCGATGATCAGGACCGCCATCATACCCGTTTCGCGCATTGAGAGGTCGGGCATCTGCATGCCCCCCTGTTTCTCACCGTGGAACACGCGCTGGACCACCCAGAGCGAGTAGATCGCTGAAAGGACAAGTCCTGTCGCCGCCAGCACAGTGATCGCAACGTTCACGCGGAACGAGCCCAAGAGTACCAAAAACTCTGCGACGAAGTTGCCGAAACCCGGAAGGCCGAGCCAGGCCAGAGCGAAGACAAGCCCCACGCTGCTGAGGCCGGGAACGATGGCCCAGAGCCCTCCCATCCCGTCCAGTTCGCGGGTATGGATTCGCTCCTGGATCATGCCGACCGTGATGAAAAGTGCACCAGTGCTTATGCCATGGGCCAGCATCTGGATGACGGCGCCGGAGAGAGCGGTCAGGTTCCCGGCGAAGATGCCGAGCAGAACGAAGCCCATGTGGCTGACACTGGTGTACGCTACCAGTCGCTTCAGATCGGTCTGGCCGAAGGCGAGCATGGCGCCATAGATGATGCCGATGACGGCAATGACCATGACTATCGGTGCGATGGAAGCCGCCGCTCCCGGGAAGAGTGGCAGAACAAAGCGCAGAAGACCGTACGCGCCGGTTTTAAGGAGCAGGCCGGCAAGGATCACGCTCCCGGCAGTGGGCGCCTCGGTGTGGGCATCGGGCAGCCAGGCATGGAACGGAACCGCGGGAAGTTTCACGGCAAAGGCGATGAGAAAGCCCAGCATGAGTAACATTGCCAGGGTCGGGGACAGGGGTGTGCCAAGGAGCAGCGTGTAGTCAAAGGTGTAGGACCCCGTATTACTTCCATGGATGAAGTAAAGACCGAGGATTGACAGAAGCATGAACAAGCCGCCGGCCTGAGTGAAGATGAAGAACTTGAGAGAGGCGTATACCCGGTTCTCATGGCCCCAGATGCTGATCAGAAAGTACATGGGGATGAGCATCAGTTCCCAGAAGAAATAGAACAGGAACAGGTCGAGTGCCATGAAAACGCCGAGGATTCCGGCCAGTATCCAGAGGAGGTTGAAGTGGAAGAACCCGACATTCTCGTAGATTTCACTCCATGAGCATATGACGGATATGATGCCGAGGAATACGGTGAGTGCAACCAGCAGCAGGCTCAGGCCGTCCACACCAAGATGGAGGTTGATGCCGAGCTGGGGAATCCAGGGCTGGTTGTATTCGATGATCCACATGCTGCGACCAAACGCAGCCTCTGTGGAATGTGCCGGCCATAAATACAGAAGCAGGACCAAGTCGAGGACGAGCGAGGCGAGTGACATCCATCGAGACCAGTCGCTGTATTTGCTGCCCAGGAACCAGGCAACCAGTCCGCCCGCCAGAGGTATAAGAATCAGCCATGCGAGGATCATAAATGTAACTCTTTTCTCTTTGTTAACCTTCCTCCCCGGAGGAGGGGTCATCCTTTAACGAAAGAACACCACGATCCCTAAGAACACAACCGCACCCGCGGCTATTCCCATCGCATACCAGCGTATATTGCCCGTCTGGGTAGCGCTCAAGACAGCGTGAAGGATCCTGTTAATGGCTGCTATCCCTGTGTAGATAAGCTCAATGAAGTCGTCTCGATTGATCTGAATCAACCAGATGAATGGCCGTATAAAGAGTATCTCATACAGCCGGTCGAAGCCCCAGCCCGAGAACCAGAAGCGCTCTAATACCGAGCCAGCAGGATTTTTCGACAACGATTCCGCATACTGCGGTCGACCAATGAACAATACATAGGCAATGAATACGCCTGCAATCGAAGCTACTGAAGCGATGATCTGGAGCATGAATTCGCTGGCTATACCGGCATGCTTACCGCTTTCCCCGGGAAATACGTTCTGCATGAAGTTTGAGAACAACGGCAGGTTGCCGAGCGTTTCTGGCAGTTCCACGAAACCGCCGACGATTGACAGGATGGCGAGTATTATGAGCGGTATCGCCATGCGGACCCCTGGTCGACTGCTTATTTCCATCTTCGCTTCACCGAAGAAGGTGATGAATACCATTCGGAAAGCGTAGATCGGGGTGATGAAAGCACCCAAAAGTCCCGCGGCCCAGAGACCCTTGCCTCCCATCGGAGACGACCAGGCGTTCCACAGGATGAGGTCCTTGCTGTAAAAACCAGCGGTCACGACCGGGAGGGCCGAAAGGGAAGCGGCGCCGATGAGAAAAGCCCAGAATGTGAGCGGAAGTCTTTGTCGCAGGCCGCCCATCTTGAACATATCGTGCTCGTGGTGCTGAGCCAGGATCACGACGCCCGCACCCAGGAAAAGGAGCGCTTTGAAAAAAGCATGGATCATGAGATGAAAGATGGCGGCCGACCAGGCGCCAACGCCGAGAGCGAGGAACATGTAGCCGACCTGGCTGATCGTGGAATAGGCCAAGACGCGCTTGATGTCCCGCTGCGCGAGAGCGCTGCAACCAGCGACCAGGAGAGTAGCGGCACCGATTATGGCGACTGCAGACTGCACGGCAGGTGCAAGCATGAACAGCACGTGGGTACGGGCAATCAGATAAACGCCGGCGGTGACCATGGTCGCGGCGTGAATCAAGGCACTGACCGGTGTGGGGCCTGCCATGGCATCTGGAAGCCAAACCTGGAGAGGAAGCTGTGCCGATTTACCGAGGGCGCCCCCGAGCAGGAGTGCTGCAGCGAGAACCGCTGTTGACGACCCGGGAGCCCACTGTTTCGGAGCGCTCTGCATAAGTGCCTGGATATTGAGAGTTCCTAAATTCGTGAACAGAAGAAAGAGTCCCAATGCCATTGCCGTATCGCCGATACGTGTCATAATGAAGGCCTTACGCGCCGCCTTACCATTGGCGGGATCCGTATACCAAAAACCGATAAGGAGATAACTGCAAAGTCCAACGCCTTCCCATCCGATATAGAGGAGCAACAGGTTGTCAGCGAGAACGAGGGTAAGCATGGAACCTATGAAGAGGTTCATGTAGGCAAAGAAGCGGCTATATCCTTCTTCATCCAGCATGAATTCGATAGAATAGAGATGGATGAAAAATCCCACAATCGTTATGACCAGGATCATGACCAGCGAGAGCGGGTCGATGAAGAGAGACACCGTTGACGCGAACCTGTCTACCTTCATCCATGTCCAAAGTGTTTGGATGAATTCATGACCTTCGGTCGGATTCGAGATAAACCCAATCGCCATTAAAACAGACAAAAGAGCGGACATCCCTACTGTGCCCGCACCCACGAAGGCAACGGTTGCATGAGAAAGGCGACGGCCTATGAGTGACAGGATGATGAAACCGGCAAAGGGAAGGCCAGGTATGAGGTAAATAAAGTTTAACATAGTTTCTCTGTCAGAAGGCTCTTCTGCTCGTCATTCCAATGAACACGGAAATCCAGTGTATAAAAGGTATCTCCCGAAACCAACAGGTGGTTTTTGAAGTAGTGGCTGCTTGGCACAGCCTGCAGTCAACCGGTTCGCCTGGAGAAACACCAGGCCATCTGCATCAGTCCATGGACCGGGGACGCGGTAAACATCTCTGCCGAATCTGCAAACAGAATCAGCTTTGGCTCTCAGCAGCTGTAGAGCCTGATTCGGGAATCCTCGGCCTTGAGACCGGGGAGGATGTCAATGATCTATCCTCGCATATTACTCGCAGCGTCGGCATCCAAGGTTTTGAAGCTGTGGTAGAGCTGGAGCACGAGCGCCAAACCTACGGACACCTCGGCAGCTGCCATGGTCAGGATAAAGATAAACATTACCTGGCCATCAACTTGTCCCCATCGCGAACCGGCGACCACGAAGGCCAGACCCACGGCGTTCAGCATCACTTCAATGGACATGAGCATGAACACGATGTTCCGGCGCACGAGCACGCCCGCGAAACCGAGCACGAACAGTATTACCGCGAGGAAGAGGCCGTGTTCCATGGGCACATGTGTGATCATTGACACTCCTTTACGGTCAGCAGTTGAGACACAGATGCTTGGAAAAGAATAAAGCACCAAAAACCAGATACGAGTTACAAATAATGACCAATAACCATGTTCGATATCGCTTGCATGTCGGACCTTGGTCGATATTGGATTTATAGTGTTTGCTGTTGAGAAGTTACTCCTTCTCCGTATCTCTGTGGCAACAATTTCAATGCTTATGCGGCCTGCCGAGATGGTAGGCCCCGATGAGTCCTGCCAAAAGCAGCATGGACGCCAGCTCAACGCCCAGCACATAGGGGCCGAAAAGCGCGATTCCCACCTGCTTAGGCCCGACAAAACCTGCGGTGGAGAGCATGGCCTGTTCTGATGTGAGCAGATAGATGAGTTCCGCAGCGAGAATCGTCATCAGGATCGATGGCCCTACCCATATTCCGGGGTTCAGCCATTGAGATTCCTGCTTCGCCGCCTGTGAGCCGAGGTTCAGCATCATGATCACGAACACAAAGAGCACCATGATCGCCCCGGCGTAAATGATCACCTCGAGCGCTGCCACAAAAGGAGCACCGAGCGAGAAGAAGATGAGCGCCACGGCAAGGAGCGACACGATGAGGTACAGGAGCGCATGCACCGCATTCGACCTGGTAATTACCATGAGCGTTGAGATGGCCGATACGATCGAAGATATATAGAAGAGTACGTTCATAAAAGATTTTTCATATCACAAAGCACGCAAAGTCGCGCGTAGATCAAATTATCCCGCTGTGTTTTCCATATATTTTTGCGTTCCTGGCGGCCTTATCGGGAGATAGGGCTTTTAAGGCATGAGGCCCTTTGTGTCCACCGGTTTTTCTTCATCCTCTGCTTCGCCTTTGTCCTTTCCCTTGATTGACAACCCTGCAACTCTGTAGAAATTATAATCATGGTACTTTCCCGGGCCACTGATGAGCAGGTCTTCCTTCTCGTATATCAGGTTCTGACGCTTGTATTCACTCATCTCGAAGTCGGTCGTAAGCTGAATGGCGTAGGTTGGGCATGCCTCTTCACAGTACCCGCAAAAGATACAGCGTGAGAAGTTAATCCGGAAGAACTCTGGATACCGTCGTCCGTCCTCATCTTCGGTTGCCTGGAGTGAGATGCAATCCACCGGACATGCCACAGCGCAGAGGTAGCAGGCAACGCAGCGCTCCTGGCCGTCAGGGTCACGGGATAGGATGATCCGTCCGCGCCACCGGGGAGGGATGTAAGGTTTCACCTCGGGGTAAAGGATCGTCACCCGCTTCCGGAACATGGTCAAGAAGACCGTCCAGATTGTTTTTAGAAGACTGATCATATCTAATAAAAATGTCCACGAAGAACACGAAGTTAAAATTAAGGAACAGCACCGGGAGCAATCGCTTCCGTGCTATTTGTAGGGGGCTTCGAGTACTTCATGGTTCAAAATGCACCTTTATACTGTCTTTAACAGTACCGCCGCTCCTGTCACTATCAGGTTCACAAGTGCCAGAGGAAGCATCACTTTCCAACCAAAGGACATAAGCTGATCATACCGTGGCCGCGGAAGCGACGCCCGGAGAAGTATGAAGAAGCCGATAAACGCAAAGGTTTTGATCAAAAACCAGACCAAAGGCGGAAGTATTGGCCCCAACCATCCGCCGAAGAACAGCGCTACGGTGAGCGAGGAGATGAGCGTTATACCGAGATACTCTCCGACAAAGAACATGCCGAACTTCATTCCCGAGTATTCCGAATGATACCCGGCCACAAGCTCGCTTTCGGCTTCGGGCAAATCAAAAGGCAGGCGGTGCGTTTCTGCGATGCCGGCGATAAAAAAAACAACGAACCCAATGGGTTGCCACGCGACAAACCAAACGTGGCGCTGCGCTTCGACAATCTCACGGAGGTTAAAGGAACCAGCGATCATTACAACACCCATGAGGGACAATCCCATGAACACTTCGTAACTCAGCATCTGCGCCGATGCGCGCAGGCCACCGAGGAGCGAATACTTGCTGCTGGAAGCCCATCCCGCCAGTGCCACGCTATACACGCCGAGTGACGACATGGCCAGGAAGAAGAGAACGCCGATATTCAGATCAATCACCTCGATCCCCGGCGCGAAGGGAATGATGGTAAATGACATGAGAACGACTACAACGATTACCGCAGGCGCAATGATGAACACGGCTTTATCCGCAAAGGGCGGTATCCAGTCCTCTTTGGTTAAAACCTTGATCATGTCTGCCAGCACCTGTAGGAGGCCCATGGGCCCCACGCGATTCGGACCGTACCGGTCCTGCCACAGTCCGAGCATTCTGCGCTCGAGCCAGATGAGCAGCCCTCCGATGATCAGTACCACGAAGAGGATGCTGAAGAGAATCACGAGATGTAAGATTGTAGTGGGCATTACTATATTTTTCTTATGTTCCCAAAAACTGGGGGAACATATTCGAATGCTGCGGATAAGCCTGCGCCCAATCCGGCCACGCCACCAGGCAAGCCTGATAAAATATTAACATTAAGTTGATGTTTTAGAGCACCCAATGATAGCTCCACCGCCTCACCGTCATGTACCTTGATACGCTTCGCATCTTCAGGATTGAGCGCAAGGTAAGGCCTGGGCTTACGCTCCGCAATACCGGGAGAGAGGAGGCTCAATTCCTCAGAACCGAAGATGTGGTAGAGAAGCACAACAAGCCATTCGTCTTCTTCTGATTTAAAGGCTTCAGGGATATCATGGAAATATGATGATTTTCCTCCTGCCGGTTCGATCAACCTCTTGCCGGGATCACCGCCACGAAGCGGACCAGCAACTTCCTGCTGAAACTTGTTCAACGCTTGAACGGAATTCCATCCGGGCGACCAGTAACGAGAGATGAACGGCGGAGGCGGCTGGCCTTCGTACCCTTCCATCGAGAACGATAAGGGAGAATCGGGGTCGTCCGGCGGCCTGGGCTCGTGTACACTGATATTCGCAAGCATGGCTGTTCGGCCACTGTAGCGATGCGGTTGGCGCGGGACCTTCATTCCCGCGACACGGAAATCTGCAAGCGGCGCCATATCCTGAACGGGTTTGAATATGGGCAACGCAGAGGTCATGTCCTTTGTTATTTCATCAAGATTCCTCCACGTTCCTTCTCCTTCACATCCGGATGCAGTGATTATATCATGGATCCATTTCCAGCTTGCCTGAATGTCGAGATCAGGTGAAAAGACCTGGTAAAAACGCTGTGCGCGGCCTTCAATGTTCACAAGCGTGCCATCGGACTCAGCAAAGGTGCCCGCAGGAAGGACAATCTCCGCTTTTGCTGCAGTTGGGTTAAGCAGATGGTCAATGACGATGACATGTCCAGCATTACTCAGGAACTCATTCACTGTCTTTTCTTCCGCCCTGCGGTAGAGGTCGTTTTCCAAAATGATAGCCGTTTTGACCTTCCCTTTTAGAGCTGCATCAAAAGCCTCATCCAGATTTTTCCCACCGAGAAGACTTACGCCAAAACTGTTGCACTCCGGCGCTGTGTAACAGAGCTCCGCCGGATGACCGCTTTCGGAGAGCGCCCAAGCGATATTGGCTGCGGACTGGATGATGGCCTCGCTGCCGAGACTCGTGCCGGAAATGATGAGAGGCCGCTTGGCCTCCCTGAACGCTTGGGCGATTTCCTGGGCAAGGGAGATAATGTCGTCAGAAATCCCGGCGACAACCGGAGCATGGTGATCCAATTCATGGGCAATGGAAAAGCCGAGCCTGGCAATATCGTCTGGTGCAGCATAGTATGACTTTGTTGCTATATCATCCAGCTTTGTGTTGACGACCGAAGCAATGAAGAGTGGACTTTTCTCGTCTTGGGCAGCGTTGCGGATCGCGTTGTCGTCCCATTCCGGAATTTTTATCTTATCGGCTATTTCAAACGATTTTCTCCGTACCGACTGCCGGAGCGCAAGGGCGAGCATAGGGGCCGTGTTCGTGACATCTTCTCCAAGCACGAGCACGGCGTCTGCCATTTCGACGTCGTGCAGCGAAGGTGTGCGGGCCGGGCCTTTAGTGAGTACTTCAATTATCCTGGACAGAAGAAGGTGCTGCTGCTTCGAAATTCCGGAATAGAATTTTTTTTGCCCTACGAGCGTACGGAGCGCAAAATTGGCCTCAAGCGATGCCCGGGGCGAACCGATACCGATCACATCTTTGCTCTTGGACAAGATATGGAGAATATGAGAGGTCGCTACTTCTCTCGTCACCGGTTCCATCTGTGACTGATCGGCCTGTCTTAATAGTGCCTTTCTTATCCTGTGACCGCTGTTCACGAACGCATATCCGAACCTCCCTCGGTCGCAGAGAAAATAGCCGTTCACTGCATGGTTGTAGCGGCTCAAAATCCTGCGGAGAGAGCCGTAGCGCTCTCCGGGAATGATGTTGCAGCCGAGGCCGCAATGGACGCAGATGGATGGCGCGGTCTGGAGATCCCATTTGCGTGTGTAGTGGTGCTTCAGCGTTTTGTCCGTGAATACGCCGGTTGGGCAGACCTCGATAAGATTTCCACTGAACTCGTTTTCGAACACGCCGTCCTCATGGCGGCCGAAATATACTTGGTCATGACACGCGAAGACATCGAAGTCACGCCCACCTGAGTAGTCGCGGTAAAAGCGGATACAGCGGTAGCACTGGATGCACCGGTTCATCTCGTGATTAATGAAGGGGCCCATGTTCTGATTGCGGTGTGTCCGTTTCTTGAAGCGACTCCTCCGATAGCAGTGGCCGGTCATGACCGTCATATCCTGGAGGTGGCACTCGCCGCCTTCGTCGCAGACCGGACAGTCGTGTGGATGGTTCAGCATGAGCCACTCTATCACGCTTGACCGGAAGGCTCGAGCCTCGGGATCATCCACGGAAAGGCGCATACCCTCGGCCACCGGGGTCATGCAGGACATCACGATCCTGCCGCGGGTGTCCTTCTCGTCTTTGAACTGTTTTACCGCGCATTGACGGCAAGCACCCACGGAGTGCATGGCCGGGTGCCAGCAGAAATAAGGGAGGTCGAAGCCGAGCGAAAGACAGGCGCGCAGGAGGTTCTGGCCTCCTTGCACCTGATAGGGCTTATTGTCAATGAAGATTGTGACCATAAAATTATCCTGATCATTAAAAAACGTAACGTGGACAGCGATGATGCAGGACGCGCCGGAAATCTCATGAATCAAGGGTTGTCTTATGCCTCTCCTGACGTCCTTTGTGTCTTTGCGCTAGAATATTCATATTTCCACGGGCAACTCTTCTCCCGGATGTGTTTCTGAAAATCCTCTCCGAAATACTTGATTGCGCTTTGAAGCGGTTCGACGGCGCCGGGTGCGAGAGCACAGTAGGTATTGCCGGGTCCGAGCAATTTACACTGCTGTGCCAGTATCTCGACGTCGCCAAGCTGGCCGTTTCCATTTTCGATTGCCTGGAGCATTTTCCCGATCCACGCCAGACCTTCACGGCAGGGTGTGCACCAGCCGCAGGACTCACGGGCAAAGAATGTAATGAGGTTATGCGAGAACCCGACCGGACAGGTCTTATCATCAAGGACAATCATCGTAGCGGTGCCGAGGCGGCTTCCTGCCTTCATCACTGAGTCGAAGTCCATCTTCACATCTAGGTGGTCTTCAATAAGAAAATCGGTGGACGCACCGCCGGGAATTACTCCACGGAATTGGTAGCCGTCCAGCATTCCTCCCGCGTGCTCTTCGATGATCTCTCTCATCGTCGCTCCCATGGGCAGTTCCCACACTCCAGGCTTTTTCACCTTTCCGCTAACACCGTAGAGCTTGGTCCCGCTGTCGGAGCTCCTGCTCAGCCCCTTAAACCATTCGGCGCCATTGTTCACGATATGCGGCACGTTCGCGATCGTCTCAGCATTGTTTACGATCGTGGGCTTGCCGAAGAGGCCGCAGACCTGGGGAAAGGGCGGCTTCGCGCGCGGCGTGGCGCGTTTGCCCTCAAGGGCGTTCAAGAGCGCTGTTTCTTCCCCGCAGATATAACGGCCTGCGCTCCCATGGATTCGAAGCTCAAGGTTGTATCCCGAACCGAGGATATTGGTGCCGAGATAATTGCTCTGGTACGCCTCGGCAATTGCTCGTTCTAGCCGCTTTACCGCGAGCTTGTATGCCCATCGCACAAAAATGAAGGCCTGCTCTGCTTCGATGGCGAAGGCGCTTATGATCGTACCCTCAATGATCTGGTGCGGGTCGCCTTCGAGAAGCAGTCGGTCCTTGAACGTGCCTGGCTCCATCTCGTCAGCATTTACGATGAGATATTTTGGTCGCGGTGATTTATCGCCCATCGGCACGAAGCTCCATTTCATGCCCGTTGGGAAACCGGCACCTCCGCGGCCACGCAGGTTCGACGCCTTAACGATGTTCTGCACGTCCAGAGGCGACATGGCAAGTGCTTTACGCACGGCCTGGTAGCCTCCTGCCTTCTCGTATTCTTTCAGGGACAGGGGCGGCTGGCCAAGGTGTATATTCTTTGTCAGTGGCAGTTCCATAGTTTGAAAAGGTTTATTTACCGTAACGCACGGATGAGTCGGAAAAAACAAGGGAATATGTTCTTTGCGTCCCCTGCGTCTTTGTGAGAGACATCTTTACTCATATTTCTGCAGTATCTCATCCATCATCTCAGGTGACACGGGTCCGTATAAATCATCATCAACCATCAAGGCAGGTGCGCGGTCACAGGCACCTAGGCACGAGATGGGTAGCAAAGTAAAACGTTTATCCTCGGTCGTACCACCGAAGGTGATTCCCAGTCTGGTCTCCAGAAGGTCAAGGAGTGGGTGGTATCCCATGACCCAGCAGCTGATGCTGTCGCAGATCAAGATCACATGCCGTCCCACTGGCTTCCGGAAGATGAAGCTGTAGAATGTGGCCACGGCATCCAATTCATCAGGTGTCATGTCAAGCATTGCCGCAATGCCCTTCACGGCCTCGTCAGACACCCAGCCGCGATGACGCTGGACGATATTCAGTGCTTCGACAGAAGCTGACGCCTTTGTCGCGCAATGAGCCAGTTCGGTGTCAATCTCCTGCCTTTCTTTTTCGGTTAGCATAATTGAATGGTGCCACTAAGGCACAGAGTCATAAAGAAAAAACAATCACCGCGCCTCTCTCTTCTTCCCCGCTTCTGTCTTTACCTGTCAAGGTCGGCCAATATGAAGTCAACACTCCCGAGGATCGCCAAAAGGTCGGCGATCATCAGTCCTTTGCTTATAGTCGGCACCATCTGCAAATGCGGGAACGAAGGCGTCCTGATGCGCGTGCGGTATGATACGGTGCTCCCATCGCTGATTAGATAATATCCATTATTGCCCTTTGTCGCCTCGATTCCGAAGAACGCCTCGCCAGGCGGGATAACCGGGCCCCAGCTTACGTTCAGAAAATGGTTTATAAGCGTCTCAATATCGTGCATGGTGCGCTCCTTGAGTGGAGGCGTAGCCAAGGGTTGAGCCGACTTGTAGGAGCCGGAGGGCATGTTGTTCACGCACTGTTCAATGATGCGGAGACTTTGCCGAATCTCTTCCACACGGACCAATCCGCGGTCATAGCAGTCACCGTGATTAGCAGTAGGAATATCGAACTCGAAGTTCTCATAGCCAGAATATGGTCGTTTCTTGCGGAAGTCCCATTCGAGTCCGCAGGCCCGAAGGCCTGGACCCGTCACGCCCCATTCGATCGCATCGTGCAGCATGTATCCCCCTACGCCCTGGGTGCGCCCTTTGAAGATGCGGTTCTGCATCACGATCGTATCGTATTCTTTAAGCCTCGGAGGAAGGTACGTAAGGAAATTTCTTACGAGACGGTCCCACCCCTTGGGCAGGTCCTGCGCCACGCCGCCAATACGGAACCACTCGGGATGCATGCGGCCTCCGCATATAGCCTCGATGATGTCGAACACTCGCTCGCGGTCGGTGAACATATAGAAAACGGGAGAAAGCGCACCTACGTCCTGGGCAAAGGTACCGTACCATACGAGATGGCTGGCGATGCGGAAAAGCTCGGCAAGCATGACCCGGATAGTTTGCGCCCGCTCCGGCACCTCGATGCCGGCAAGCTTTTCTACGGCAAGGACATAGGCAAGATTGTTCATCGTGCCACCCAGATAGTCGACACGGTCGGTATAGGGAATGTAGGTGTGCCAAGACTGGCGTTCACCCATCTTTTCGGCACCGCGGTGGTGGTAGCCGATGTCGAGCACTGCGTTCGTGATCTCCTCGCCGTCGAGCTGGAGGATAAAGCGGATAAGCCCGTGCGTTCCGGGGTGCTGGGGCCCGAGGTTCAGGAACATAAAATCCGTATCCTCGGTCTCGCGCTGCATGCCCCAGTCCTCAGGCCTGAACTGAAGCGCCATCTGTTCCGCCTCTTCTTTCTCGTCAGGCAACTGGTACGGCCCCATCTCCGTGGCGCGCGCAGGATGGTCTTTCCGCAGGGGATGGCCCTTCCAGGTCGGCGGCATCAGGATCCTTTTCAGGTGAGGATGGCCGTTGAATTTTATTCCAAACATGTCCCATGCCTCGCGCTCGTACCAGTCTGCCGATTTCCAGAGAGTAGTTACCGAAGGAAGGGAGGGGTATTCACCTTTGAGCGGGACTTTGATCCTGATATCCTCGTTCCGGTCATAGGAAAGGAGATGATACACAATGGTGAAGTCGCTTTCAGGCTGCCCCTGTCGATGTGAACGTACACGCTCGTCGATGGCCGTGAGATCGTACAGCATTTTGTAGGGATAATCGATAGCCGTTTTGAGATAAAGGAGGACATTGCAGACTTGGCCGCGATCTATCCAGAGCGTGGGGATGGCGTCTTGGGTGGGCTGCACAGCGAGTACTGCTTCGCCGAAGGCGGTTTTCAGATCATCAATAATGGGACGGTTTTGGGTCATAAGATATAAACGAATGGCAAATGACGGAGCTCAAAGCTCAATGGAATGTTAAAATAATACAAATAAAAATATCTTGCGACATTATGTTCGTTGAGTTTGATTTGAATATTGGATTATGAACTTTAAACTTCTTTCTCTACACTTCATCAGGCGGCCGCAGGATCGTTGCCTTTTTCCGTTCTTCACGCTTCAGGTCACGCATGCATGGCATTTCCGGCCGCACAACGCCTTGCGGTCCTGCCGCCCAGCTCAGGGGCCGCCGCTCTTTGCCGATAAGGTCGCGGAGCATAAGGAGGCCTTCCATGAAAGCGTCTGGCCGGGGAGGACAGCCGGGAACATAGACATCTACCGGAAGCAACTTATCCACGCCCTGGACCACGCTGTAGATATCGTACATGCCGCCGGAGTTGGCGCAGGAACCCATGGAAATGACCCACCGCGGTTCCATCATCTGCTCATAGAGCCGCTTGATGACCGGTGCCATCTTGATGAATACCGTCCCGGCGATGATCATCATGTCCGCTTCACGCGGCGTGCCGCGGATCACCTCGGCGCCGAACCGCGCGATGTCATACTTGCTCGTAAGGCTGGCAGCCATTTCGACATAGCAGCAGGAGAGTCCAAAGTTAAAAGGCCAGATGGAATTTTTTCTGCCCCAGGCGAGCATATCCTGAAGACGGGTAAAGAGGAGGCTTTTGCGCACTGCATCTTCGATAGGATCGTGAGAAGGGCCTGCAGGTTTCGTGAGCGTCCAGGGCATGATAAAAACCTTTCAAGGTAGCTCAGAATGCTGAGTTCAAAGTACAAATGAAGAATGTCACCACCAGTATTGGTTGTGAATATTCATTTTGATCGTGTTCTGACGAACGCTCCCCATTCCAAAGCCCCGAGCCGCCAGAGATAGGCCAGCGCCGCGGCAAGGATGCCGATGAAGACCAGCATTTCCGCGTAGCCCGTCCAGCCTGTCTCACGAATCGAGACGGCCCACGCAAAAATGAAGACAGCCTCAAGATCAAAGATGACGAAAAACATGGCAATGAGGTAGAATTTGATATCGAATCGCATCCGCGCTGTACCTGTGGACACAATCCCAGACTCATAGGGCTCAGCCGTCTGTTTCTCCCGGTGCCTTTCCCCCAGGACGTAGGACAGAGTTATCATTACCGTCACGAGGATGGCGACAGCGGCGAAGTATACAGCCAGAGGCCAGAGCGCCGCACTTGTTGGTGCATAATCTGTCATGGTAAAAGAATATCACAGGGAACTGGAAAGTCAAGCATTTGTAATATTTCTGGAATTGTTTATTGACAAAGAAGCTGAACGCTGATAGTCTACGGTCAATTATTTTCAGGATGGAGTGCATGCAGAACGCAGTAATGCTGCTTAGCACGATCCTGTCGAAACTCGAAAGGAGATACCATGAAATTAGTGTTTGGGTTGGTGCTGAGCGCCGTACTCATGGCAAACCCGGTCGTAGCGGCAGAAAAGGAGGAGCTGAAGACGCAGAAGGACAAGGTCAGCTATGTCATCGGGCTGGACATGGGAAACAGCCTGAAGAAAAACATGGTAGACGTAGATATAGAGATTCTCGTAAAGGGGATCAAAGACGCTTTTTCCGGAGCAAAGCCCCTCATGACCGAACAGGAAATGAAAGAAACCATCATCGCTTTGCAGAAGGACTTGCAGGCCAAACAGCAGGAACAGGTAAAAATGCTCGCTGAAAAGAACAAGCAGGAGGGGGAAGCCTTTCTCGCAACGAACAAGAAAAAGCAGGGCGTGATTACCATGCCGAGCGGCCTGCAGTATAAGATACTGACCGACGGGAAGGGGAAGTTTCCCAAGGCAACCGATACGGTGACCGTTAATTACAAGGGGACGTTGATCGACGGGACGGAGTTCGACAGCTCGTACAAACGAGGTCAGCCGGCAACGTTTGCGGTGAACGGCGTTATCCCCGGCTGGACTGAAGCGCTGCAGCTGATGAGGGAAGGTTCCAAGTGGCAGTTGTTTGTTCCGTCGAATCTTGCTTACGGGGAGCGTGGAGCGGGAGGTCCCATCGGACCGAACGCAGTTTTGATCTTTGAGGTCGAGTTGCTTTCCATTAAGAAACAGTAGATGGTCAGGCCGGTCCCTTCTGACCGGCCGTTTTTTTGAAAACGATTAACAGGAGATCTTGACGGCCGCATCAGGAGAAGACCAAACCGAGCGTGCTACCCTGCTTCAGTACGCCCTTTTTTTATTTCAACACCACGCGGCGCTTATCGTTCCCATTCCTTGAGCTTTTCACCGATGAATCGTATGATCTCGTTGTGTGCTTCCGTGCCGCGGTCTCTGATCATGAGCGGCTCTCCGAATGCAAAGTGCACGCGCTTCGACGGCACAATCCTGCCGTAATCCTTC